>NZ_JBOEQF010000037.1:0-16149 GCF_050689315.1 Aerococcus sp. L_32 | reverse complement strand
GCTATCTACAGAGTCTAGAGCTGCACGGAAGATTTCCGCTAAATAAGAGGCTTCTTTAAAAGATAAACCGATAATCGCTGCACTCATTGCAGACAAGTTAGACATAGACGGGAATAATTGTGGGAGCCCAAAGTAGATGATAAATAATTGCACAACGGTTGGTACCCCGCGGAATACAGAAATATATGCGGCTGATAAATTTGAGATAATTTTATTTTTGCTACGGCGACCAAAGGCTACGATTAACCCAATCACCACAGCGAAAAACATAGAGACAAACGCTAGAACAAGCGTTGTAGGTATGTAGCTAGCAACTTCTGGTAAGATTTCTAGCATGTATGGAAAATCCATATTCATTCACTTCCTTTTTGTAAATCCTTTGCATTCTTGTTGCCTATATCAGGCACTATCCTGGTTTCCAAATATGGAGAATTATATAAGTTTTTTTTGTAAATAAACAGTGATGTGCTTTTTATTGCCCAATCGTTTTCGGGCGAATTCAACAAAACCCCACCGCTCATACATGGCAACTAACCAGGGCAACTGATCAGCAGTCCCTAGCGTAACCGCTGGGCATTTCAATTCATCACGTAAATAATCCTCTATATAATCAAATGTGATCCTAGCATAGCCATGACCCTTAAAATCCGCATGAGTTGCCAAGCGTCCGATATGAGGATAAGGTTTAGGACCCGGTTCTGGCCCCCAAGGGTAACGTAAAGATACCCCTGACACCAAATCACCGTCTTCATTGAAGAGGCCAAATGTTGGCACTGTCTCCAACCAGTGGATATTATCCGCCTGGCTTTCACTGGCCGCATCAAAAGATACCGCACTTTGGTCAATCGACCCGTAAGCCGAGTGAATCAAGCCTTGATAAGCTGGTTGGTCTGACATCTGTAACCGTCTAAACGTTAAATCCTTATTTGCCATCAACAAGACCTGCCTTAAAGGTGTGGTATGCTGCTAGGACTTGACCTACTTTCTCCTGGGCCAATCCTGTATAAGCACTCGGGTCTAACCACTGATCAATTTCTTCAGGTTGATGATTAGCAGAAATTTCAGCGTCATCTTTTAAAACGTCCCCAAAGTCAAGTCCCTCTTCAAATGACCGCATAGCTAAGCTATAAACTTTAGCGTGGGCAGTTTGCTTACCTAGTGAGTCAGATAATTCAAACATGACTTTTTCAGACATAATTAAGCCAGCTTGCCGGTTTAAGTTGGCTTGCATCCGGTCTTTTCGTACAGTTAAACCGTCTAATACATTCTTCAAGGTATTTAACTGGCCAGATAAATAGATAGCAATTTCAGGTAAAGCTACCCACTCTTGGCGCCAATGCATCGCGTCTCGTTCGTGTTCAGTCCCCATTGATTCATGCAAAAGGGCGACCGATTTCAAAACTGGCGGAGTTAATGAGGCTAAGCCTTCAAATAAAGCTGGGTTTCGTTTGTGTGGCATGGTTGAAGAACCAATTTCACCCTTACTAAAGGGTTCCTCGATTTCGCCAATATCCGTCCGCATTAAATTATAAAATTCGTTCCCGATTTTACCAGCAGTCCCGCTAATTAATGCCGCAATATTGCCAAATTCTGAAAAACGGTCACGAGCGGATTGCCAGCCGATATTAGGCGTATTTAGACCTAAAATGTCCATAGTCGCTACTTCAAGCTGGCTGCCTTTAGGACCAAATGATGCATATGTTCCAACCGCCCCGTTCATATTTCCAACAAAAATCCGATCTCTAGATTCCTTTAAACGTTCTGCGTGACGGATGAATTCATCCACCCAAACAGCCACCTTAAAGCCAAAAGTTGTTGGTAAGGCATGCATACCATGCGTACGACCAATCATAACAGTATCTTGATGGGTTTTAGCTAGTTTAGCTAACAAGTCTAAAACAATCGCCACATCACGCTCAATAATGTCATAGGCATCCCGCAATTGTAACATCATCCCTGTATCCACAATATCTTGGGTGGTAGCGCCAAAATGGACAAATTCTCCTGCCTCACCTGATTGGCGTTCTAAGGCGTTAATCGTCCCCATTAAAGAATGACGTAAACGAGCCGATTCAGCAGCAATATCTTCAATGTCGTATAGGTCGACATTCGCTGCTTCTTTGATTTTGGTGGCAGCGGCAGCTGGGATAATCCCTAATTGCCCTTCTGCTTGTGACAAGGCTGCTTCTGTGTCTAGTTGTCTTTGAATACGGGCTTTATCGTCCCATAAAGCACGCATTTCCGCCGTCCCAAAATTATTGCCGATTGTGATTAAGTCTAGTGCATGTGATCCCATGAATTGCCTCCGTTAATATGTTTTAAAAATATGTTGATTTTCGTTTGATCCAGTGTTTGAATATCCCGCTGAATGTTTTCAGCTAATAGTTTATTTTGCAGGCTGTCCGAAAGCTTATTAAATTGCATCTTGTTAGATAGGGGATTTTCCGGTGACCCAGTTGGATACCATACCTCTTCTTGGACAGATAAACCATCTTTAAAGGTGATTTTCACTGTCGAAGATAAGCCCTTGTCCGTTTCGGGGGTGATAATCCGCCTGTACTTAGCTAATTCGGCTTGAATACCCTCATCGATTGGGTCAGTCGTAAAGTCAGCTGGTTCATAATAGCCCTTTTTCAAGCCAAGATAAGTGATGTATTCTGCTGAAAACTTACCTTCAAGTCCAGTGGTTGGTGCAGTGTAAACTAAAGCCGCGTCACGTCCTGGGTTAAAGGAAATCGTCACCTGGTCAATATCTAAGAATTCATATCCTGTCGTTCGGAAAATAGTCACGGCTGCGTCAGCCGCCCTAAAGGCTGCCGAACAGAATGGGTAGGCTTTAAACCACAGGCCCGGTTTGTGAATATGTAAGTCCCCGTCCCAACAGCCACTTAAGACTTCCTGGCCAGTCGCTTGGTCAATTTCAAAAATAGCAAATAGGCCTCTGTCACCGAATAAAAAGTCTTCTGACCCTTGGACACCTTTTAAGGTCCAATCTACCGCTTCAATGGCATTTCTAGCCGCAATACCTGCTTGTAAAGGCTTGGCATCTGTTCCAAATTGGAAGCGAAATCCTGAAGCCTGGCTAGCAACGAGGGAAAAAGCGTTAGTGGCTTCACTTTCATTTAATTTCAAGTATTTGATTAAGGCCGCTGTTGCTGCAAAACCGCCGATGAATTCAGTTGCATGCCAGCCTTTTTGATAAAGGTCTGGATTGAATAAGTTCCCAAGTCGTCCACCAATTTCAACGCCGGCAATGTAGGCAGAGATGAAGTCCTGGCCGTCGTCATCTGGATGGGCAACCGCAAATAAGGCCGAAAGGATGACTGCGCTAGCATGACCTCGCATTGACGGTTGGGTGTCGTCAATGTCTAAGTAATGAGCCCGAAAGCCGTTAACAAGGGCATGATGTCTAGAAGCAAATGTAATCCTTTGCTTTTCATCCTTTGTGCCATTCGGAATGCCGTAAGTAAATGGCTGGCCATTATTTAATTGCTTTGGTATAGCTTCCCTATTCGCAAAAAAGGAGGCAGCAAGATAATCTTGAATGCCCTTTTTCGCTTCCCGGACAGCATCTTTATTTGTTGTCGGGTCTGCTTCGATCAATTGTGTAATCCATTTGATCCCAAGGTTTTCATTCATATCTGCCCCTCCTTGAGTTTTGTTAAACTATTCTTGGGTAATGTCTTCGCCGTAGTATTTCTCTGATAATTCAGCTAAAGTACCATCTTCACGTAATGTTTCCAGTTCTGCGTCAAAAGCTTCTTTCAATTCAGTACCTTCATCAGTTTGTGCGAATGGGAATACCACGCTGTCATCTGAATATGTTTCTTCTAAAGTACGGAATGGTTTGTCTTTTAATGTGATACTTGATTGGATAATCGCGTAATCTTGTACGTAGGCTTGGACTTGACCTTTTTCAAGATCTAATTCAGGTCCCTCACGGTTTTCGTAAGTACGGATTTCGATATCTAAACCATTTTCTTCAATATATTTGGTGATAATATCTACTTTATTTGAACCCGCAACCCCACCAATTGTTTGACCTTCTAAGTCTTCAATTGATTGGATATCTGAATCAGCCAATACACCTAAGGCTGTATGTGCGTATGCATATGGTGTAGAGAATTGGTAAACTTTTGCACGTTCTTCAGTTTTCGCAAAGTTATTGGCAATAGTATCTAATTTACCCGTATTCAATTGTGTTACCAAACCGTCGAACCCACCAGTTGTCCATTCAACTGTGTAACCTAAGTTTGCTGCGATTGTTTCTAATACCTCTACGTCAAACCCAGTTAACTCACCGTCTTCTTGGTAAGAGTTTGGGAAAGATTGACCTGTAGCCCCAACACGCAATACTTTATCGCCGGATGCTTCCTCCGAGCTACCATTACCGCAAGCTGCTAGCACCAACGCGATAGCTGCAAATGCGACCCATTTAAATAATTTCTTCATCTTGAACTGCCTCCTAATAAATAGTTTTGAACATAGAATTATTCTAGCACTGAATATGTATGAACACTTATACCAATAATCGATAACGAGTCATCTAAAAATCATATCAATACAATTTAAAATTGTAAGTGTTCTTCGATCAATTCTCTAGTTTTTTGCTCAGAATCATTGAAAAATATTTATTTATATCTTTTTAGCTATATTTAACTGGATAATGTCGGATATTGATATATCATTTAATCAAGACATTTACTAATAAATGATCATTTCTCTACACAAATAGAAAAAGAGGTATCCTGATAATCTAAGATACCTCTCGATGATGCTTATTCACCTATCCTTGTGTTACATCTTCGCCGTAGTATTTGTTAGATATTTCAGCTAAAGTGCCATCTTCACGCAAGTTTCCAAGTTCTGCGTCAAAGGCTTCTTTAAAAGCTGTCCCTTCTTCAGTTTTGGCAAATGGGAAGACCACATTGTCGTTTGAGAAGGTCTGGTCTAGCGTACGGAATGGTTTGTCCTTCAATTGGATGCTCGCTTGAATTATCGTATAATCCTGAGCATAGGCATCGATCTGACCTTTCTCAACATCTAACTCAGGTCCTTCACGATTTTCATAAGTACGGATTTCAATATCTAAACCGTTATCTCCTATATATTTTTTCATGATATCTACCTTATGTGACCCTGCAACTAACCCAATTGTTTTCCCTTCCAAGGCTTCAATCGCTTGGATGTCAGAATCGGCTAGCACACCTAAGGCTGTAATTTATTTGCTCAAGGGTATTGCAATTCATAATTCCATCATCTTTTTGTTATAATTAAAGTAGTAGATAGAAGGAGGTTGCCAAGATGACCAGTCATTATTCTGAAGAATTTACCAGGGATAAACCCTATTCAGTAACAGTCGCTTTTATTAGCCACTTTAACGCCCTACACCAAACCATGAAGGGATTATTAGTCAATGATGATGCTACTTTCTTCCAGTGTGTAGAAGAATTAGCCAAAACGAACCAAGTAATCAAACGTAACCATCAATTTTTAGACCAGATTCGCCAGTTACGCAACTTGTTGACCCACCACAAGACAGATATTGAAGTGAACCTGGCTTATCCTTCTGAGGAAACCAATCAACAACTCTTTGAAATCAACCATTTACTGACAAAAATTCCGTCAACCAGAAAATTTATCAAACCAGTTTTTGCCATTAATATGGGTGATAGTCTAGAAAAAGCCTTGACTGATTTACACCACCATCAAGTATCCCAATTACCCGTCTTTAATAAGGAACGCTTGGTTTCGGTTATTTCTGCAGAACTCATCACCAAGTTTATTGCGGATGAGATTACTAAAAATTCTTGGTTCTATATGGACTTCTCCAAATATCAAGTAAAGCAGATAATCAATCATAGCCAACATCAGAAAATTATCCGTAAACAAATCATTTCACCCGATACCCCAATTTTTGAATTAGATGATTTAATGGTCGACTTGATGCGCAACAACCGAAATGAAGTCTTATTGATTTCGGAAAAAGACGATGTCCGTAAACCTGAAGACATTATTGGAATTGTCACTCAACGGGATATTACCACGATTCTAAATTATTTATAAAACGAGGGTAGACAAAAAAGCTAGCGGAAATTGCCGCTAGCTTTTTTATGTGCGCCTTCAACAAGGATTTATTCAGCTTAGTGATTAAATTGCGATTGGTATAAATTGAAGTACTTACCTTCTTTTTCTAATAAACTTTGATGGCTGCCTTGTTCCAAGACATGGCCGTTTTCCATGTATAAGATTTGGTCGGCGTTTTCAATCGTTGATAAACGGTGGGCCACGATAAAGGTTGTATGGTTAACCATCATTGCATCAAAGGTTTCTTGAATCGCCTTCTCCGTCATCGTATCAATTGAAGATGTGGCCTCATCCAAGATCAACATATCTGGGTCAGTGAGCATAATTCGCGCAATACAAATTAATTGTTGTTGCCCTTTAGAAATGTTGGCCCCATTCTCACTTAATTTAAACTGATAATCTTGGTCCATCTGCATAATCATGTCATGGATCTGGGCTTTTTTAGCCACAGCAACCACTTCTTCCATGGTTGAGCCCGACTTACCGTATGCAATATTATCGAAAATGGTTCCTTCAAAAATCCAAGAATCCTGTAAAACCATCCCAAAGTTTTGTCGTAGATAGCTACGTTGCATATCTAAGGTGTTGACACCGTCAATATGAATACCCCCGGCTACTGGGTCATAAAACCGCATCAGAAGGTTGATAAGGGTTGTTTTCCCTGCCCCAGTAGGACCTACTATGGCTACCGTATCCCCAGCCTTGACATGGACGTTTAAGTCTTCAATTAAAGGTCTTTGGCTATCATAATAGAAGGTTAAGTCTTTAAAATCAACTGCACCTTCAACCCTTGCAATTTCTGCTTGATCGCGTGAAGGTGTCTCTTCCTTAGCCCCCATCAGTTCATGGACGCGCGCAGCCGCAGCTAAAGATGTTTGCATTTCATTAATAATAGAAGAAATATCATTAAATGGCTTGTTGTATTGATTGGCGTAAGTTAAGAATGAAGAGAAAATCCCCACACTCAATTGGCCAGATAATACAGTAAAAGCACCAACTACACCCACAACAGCATACACAATGGAGTTTAAAACACGAGACGTTGGGTTAATTAAAGCCCCATAAAATTGTGACCACAGACCTGACTCATGCACTTTTTGGTTAATACTTGTAAATTGTTCAATGGCGTCGTCTTCAAAGGTAAAGGCACGGACAATCATTTGTCCTTGGGCCATTTCATCCACATATCCACCAAGTTTGCCACGTAAATTGACCTGTTCAGTAAAGCGGTGGTAGGTTCTACTGGCAATAATATAAGAAACAACCACAGAAACGGGTGTCAAAATAATGACAATCAATCCGATTTTAACATCTAGAGATAACATCATCACGATAACCCCGACAATTAAAATCACTCCGGAGAATAAGTTATTGAAACTCTGTAATAAACCATTACCGACTAAATCAACATCATTAATGACACGAGAAACAAGGTCCCCTAAAGAATGGTTATCCACGTATGATAAAGGCAGTTTTTGAATCTTATTAAAGGCGTCTCTATGTAAGTCCGCAATAATATGGTAGGTTAACCGGTTAGACATCTGATTTTGTAAATACTGAGCTAGGGCTGCAATTAAAGCGAACACACCTAGCCAGATAATGGCTTGCCACAGAGCTTTAAAATCCACTTGGTCGAGGCCAACGATTTCATTCACTGCCTGTCCGATTTGAATCGGTATTAAAACTTGAAAAAGGACAGTAATTGTCGAAAATAGGAATAAGCCGATTGTAGTCCAACGGTAACGTTTAATGTAATCCATCAGCCACGAGAATGTTGTTTTATCCATCTGCTAGTCCTCCTTTTCTTCTTGCATCTGCGAAGCAACAATCGCTTGATATATGTCACTGGTTGCTATTAAGTCATCGTGACTTCCAACCCCAGCACTGCGCCCATTATTCATGACTAAAATTTGATCAGCCTGTTGTACTGAAGACACCCGCTGTGAAATCATGATTATAGTGGTATTTAATTTGCTTAATGCTTGGCGTAATTTCGATTCAGTGGCGAAGTCTAAGGCACTTGACGAATCATCTAGTATTAAAACTTGCGGCTGGCCCACTAAAGCACGGGCAATCGTTAGCCTTTGCTTTTGTCCACCTGAAAAGTTTTTACCACCTTGTCGAACGGGCATGTCTAAGCCCTGGTCGTTTTGAGCGACAAAGTCCTTGGCTTGTGCAATTTCTAAAGCTTGCCACAAGTCTTGGTCACTGATGTCCTTTTTGCCCATCAATAGATTATCTCTAAGCGTACCGGTAAATAGGCTTGCTGATTGAGGGACTAGACCGATTTTTTGACGGTAGGCATTCAGATCTAAGTTTTGAATCAAGCTATCGTTAATGATAATTTGGCCCTGGTTGACATCGTCATTACGTAACAACAAGTTAACTAAAGTCGATTTACCTGATGCCGTCCCCCCGATAATCCCAAAAAAAGAACCCGGTTTGATATCAGCTGTGATATTTTCAATGGTATGACGCTCTCCGTATCCAAAAGTTACATCATCAAATTGAATAGCCAAGGGTTCATGCCCAGGAAGTTTGTCCTGGCCACTTAAGATTTCTGGTTCAATGGCTAAAACCTCATCAATTCGATTAATCCCGGCAATCCCGCGACTAAAGACAAGTAAGATATTCACAAGTACATTTAAAGCCAAGAGAATATTATTCATATATTGAACTAAAGCAACGACATCCCCTTGCATAAACTGGCCATTATTTACCAGTCTACCTCCGAAGAACAAGATAAAAGCAATGGCTAAGTTGACTAAGAAAAGACTTGACGGGTTAGCCAGCGCTTGAAAGGCACCCATGGTTAATTGCTCGCCTCTTAAAGTCAGGTTTTGTTTTTCGAATCGGTCGACTTCATGTTTTTCGTTGGCGAAGGCACGGATGTCCCGGATGCCTGAAAAGTTTTCACGCACGATACGTGATAATTGATCCATACGACGTTGGATTTGGCCATTTTGTTTATTAGTAAAAATATTAATGTATATCAATATAACACCAATGACCAATCCACCGATGATAAATATAGGCGCCAAGGTTGGACTCACATAAAAAGCCATCACAATTGAACCGATTAATAAAACTGGCACACGAGATCCCAGACGAATCATTAAGGCAATGGCCAATTGTAAGTTTTGCGTATCATTTTCTATTCTTAGAACCACTGACGAAGCTGTAATAGTATCCAATTGCTTTCTATCCATACGGTTTAATGTTTTAAACATTTCTAGCCGCACTTCAGTCCCAATATCCTGGGCAACTTTAGAAGCCAAATATTGACAAACCAAGGCCACTAAATAACCTAGTAAAGGCAATACTGCCAACAAGATCCCTTGTCTGATGATAACTGATGGATTGTCTTGATTAATCCCCATGTTAATCAATGTAGCCATCACGATAGGCACTAATAACTCTAAAATGGCTTCGGCTACTTTAGCAATAAATGCCAAAAAGGCTTGGCCTTTGTTTTTAAGTAATATATCTTTAACCCGCATACACTCTCTCCTAGCACGATTATTTTCATTCTAAAATATCATACCATTAATTTTTAATTAGTTGGCATTATTAAGCCTCTATCAACTTTATTAAACAATTCTTTACTGGCTTATTTTTCAAAAAATACAAAAACAGGACAATCATTAGTACTGCTATACAAAAATATGTGCTATTTTCCTCATATAAAGGATTCGTTTTCTAATTTTGTAATACATGATATGATTAACCAAAAAAGCACGAAATTTACCTTTTGGCAATTTCGTGCTTTTCTTGTATTGTTGTTTTTTTAAATGATTATCTGTCCTCTTCAGCTACTGGTTTTTTCCAGAAACCTAAAACTACGGCTGAGATAATTGAACCGATAATTACCGCTAAGATTAGTAGTAATGGTTGGTTACCTAACGCCACCATAGTGATGATACCACCATGTGGTGCAGGTACATTAGTTGCCCAGAATTGTGTTAAACCACCAGCAACAGCAGCACCTAGTACACTAGAAGTAATCACACGTAATGGATCAGCAGCTGCAAATGGAATAGCACCCTCTGTAATGAATGTTAGACCCATAATGAAGTTTGTTAAACCTGATTGTTTTTCTGTTTTAGTAAATTTATTTTTGAATAAAACTGATGCCAAAGCGATTGCTAATGGTGGCACCATACCACCGGCCATAACTGCCGCCATAAATTTACCATCACCAGTATCTGTAAAGATACCGATAGAGAAGGCATAAGCTGCTTTATTGAATGGACCACCCATGTCGATTGCCATCATACCACCAAGTACGGCCCCTAGTAATACTAAGTTAGCAGTACCTAGACTTTCAAGGAAGTTCAACATACCTGTATTGATACCTGCGAAAATTGGCCCCAATACAAAGTACATAATAACACCAGTAATTAATAGCGTAAGTACAGGGTAGAATAAGATTGTTCTAGTACCTGCAAGTGATTTTGGTAATCCTTTAAGCATTTCAATGACTAAGATTGTCACGTAACCGGCAAGGAAACCACCAACTAAACCACCTAGGAATCCGGCACCAGCAGTATTTGCTAAGGCACCAGCAGAGAATCCGGCTACTAAGGCTGGTTGACCGCCGATAGATTTAGCGATATTACCAGCTAATACTGGAATTAAGAAAGCAAAGGCTGCAGAACCGATACCGTTGAAACCTAAGAATAATTCAGATTCGCTACCGGCAAATCGTTCAATTAAGAATGAAATGGCAATAATTATACCACCAGCGATAACAAATGGTAACATTGCTGAAATACCGTTCATTAGGTCTTTGTATAATGACTTGAAGTTGAAGCGACCTGAACCTGCACCGTCTTCACTTGAAGCATCATCTTCATCTTGACGATTAGTCGTGTAAACTGGAGCGTCGCCAGATAAAGCTAAATTAATCAATTCTTCAGTTTTGTTGATACCGTCAGCAACTGGACGTTCAACCACTTTTTTACCATTGAAACGACCCATAGGCACATTTTTACTTACTGCAACAATGATTCCGTCAGCTTTATCGATGTCTTCTTTAGTTAAACCATGTTTAACACCTTCAGATCCGCGTGTTTCAACTTTAATTTGTACGCCTAGTTCTTGTGCTTTTTTCTTCAAAGCATCTTCAGCCATATAAGTGTGGGCAATACCCGTTGGACAAGCAGTTACTGCAATGATATATGGTTGTTTTTCATCAACGTCAGCTGCAGAAACATCAGTAGAAGATTCCTCTTCTTTTTTTTCTGCGTCTAATTGTGCTTGTGCTAAGTTTAAAATACCTGTAATAGCTGCAGTATCTTGGGCACCTTTTAAAGCAGCAATGAAGTCTTCGTTCATTAATAACTTAGAAAGTTCAGCAAGCACTTGTAAATGCGTATCCGCAGATCCACCCTCAGCAGCGATCATAAAGAATAATTCAGCTGGTTGGCCGTCTAAAGATTCGAAGTCTAAACCGCCTGGTTTTTTAGCAAATACAACTGAAGTTTTTGTAACTGCCTCATTTTTCGCGTGAGGCATAGCGATACCATTACCTAAACCAGTACTCATAGTATCTTCACGTTTTTGGATGTCTGAACGGAAACTATCAAAGTCGCTCACTGCCCCAGTATCCACTAATTTTTGCGCCATCTCGTCTAAAATAGCGGCTTTATTATCTGCCTTTACATCAAGAATCATTAACTCTTCACGTAGAATATCCGTAATTTTCATATCTATCTCCTTCATTTACGATTGTATAGCTTATTTATGTAAAAATGATAGACCCACTGCTCCGTTTAAAGCATCAATGTCTTGCTTCTCTGCCAAGTCTTCTTTAAATGCTGTGGCACTCCCACTTTGTACCGCTAGCACAAAGGCTTGAGAAGCTGGTAAACCTTGTTGTAATCCAGCAACAAATCCGGCAATCATTGAGTCACCAGACCCAACTGTATTGATGACTTTACCTTGAGGTGCATCAGCCTTAACAATACGCTCTTTGTCAATAAATAAGGCACCGTCACCACCTAGTGATACAACGACGTTTTCTGCACCTAATTCTTGTAACTTCTTACCATATAAAACAACGTCATCTAGTGAATTGATTTCAACACCGAATAAGTCACCTAACTCATCCTGGTTTGGTTTGACTAAAAGTGGTGCCATTGGTAAGGCTTCGATTAATTCTTGGCTTGCTGTATCGAAGATGAATGGAATACCGCGTTCTTTCAATAAGCTAATTAAGCTTAAGTAGAAATCTTCCGGTAACCCTTGTGCTTTACTACCAGAAAGGACAATCAAGTCTTCTGAAGTCATCATTTGAATTTGTTGGCGCAATTGGTTAATCGCCTCTTCATCAATGACAGGGCCTGCACCGTTAATTTCTGTTTCGCTTGTTCCTTTTGTCTTCACATTGATACGTGTTGGACTAGAAATTTCGATAAATTGAGTAGATGACCCTTCTTTTTCCAACCATTCGCGTATAAAGTCCCCTGAGAAACCACCTACAAAACCTAAGGCAATATTGGGTACTTCAAATTGGTTTAGGATTCGGGATACATTAATCCCTTTCCCACCTGGTAACATCTGTTCACGTGTTGATCTATTCGTCTTCCCTGCTTGGATCTCATCAATGTACATTAAGTAATCGATTGAGGGATTTAACGTTAGTGTATAAATCAATTGTTTACCTCCTTTATTTTATATACTTGAGTAAAATCTTCTTTTGCATCTCGGTCTTTAAAAATATTTGTAACAACTTGGAATTCACAATCTAAGGTAACCGTAATTGGATAAGTTCTCTCAAACTTACTTTGGTCAATCATGACATGAACGTCTATACTTTGACTGGCTGCTTGTTCTTTCAAAAAGGCTTCCGCTTCGTCAGTTGTCGTCAGTCCATCATCTAAATCAATCCCGTTCATCCCTAAAAACACATGGTGAAAATGGTATTTCTTTAATTGCTTATGAGCGCTTTGGCCAACAATTGCTTGGGTATTCGCCCGTAAGGTGCCCCCTAATAATTGGATATTCAAGCCTTTACCAGCTGCAACAATCGCTTGATCGACACCATTCGTGACGATATTTAGTTGCATGTCTGGTGTGATGAAATCAAGCATTAGTAAGGACGTTGTACCGGCATCTAGATAAATAGTTTCGCCTTTTTCTATCAGACTCACTGCATATTGAGCAATGATTCGCTTCTCATTTGCATTATTGAGTACCTTATCACTAAATCGGGGCTCTTCTCCAATTACAGGATTAGCACCCTTCTTCAATTTGGCGCCACCATGGACGCGAATTAAGAGTCCTTCATCTTCCATACTATCTAAATCACGACGCAAGGTTGACTCGCTGGCACCAGTCATAGTGACTAAGGTCTGCAAATCGACCATATGATGCTGGTTTAGGTGATCTAAGATGATGGTTTTTCGTTCTTCTAATAACACTTTTTTGAACTCCTTTCACGTAAATATTTTGTAAAGGGAATGCAAACGCTTACTCGATACCACAACCATTATACACGCAAAAACATCCAGAATCAATCATTTTCTTTCAAATAAAAAAGAGAACATTAAAATTCATGTCCTTATTCCATATAAAGTGCTTATGATTACCCCTTTTTACGTAAATCCTTCTTCTGAATAAAATGGTGGTTGCCCCAAATGTTGGATGGCTTCATAACGATTTTGGACGATTTCATTCGCCATAGCCGGTAAATCAGTCAAGTTCACCCATTTTAAATCATCATGTTTATCGGTTTCCATAATTTGCGGTGTGCCTACAAATCGATCAGTCGTCAGATAAATATTATAGTAAGTCGTTTCATCATCTAAACGTAGGTGGGTTAAACCCACAAATGCTAAATCATCTGCCTGAATATGAATGCCCAATTCTTCATATACTTCTCGAACCATGGCTTGGCGTACCGTTTCCTGTGCTTCAACGTGCCCAGATATACAATCCCACTTATTCGCTAACATTTCCGTTTGCCCTCTGTGTTGTAATAGGACTTGCTTTTGCCCATCCAATTTCCGGGTTAAAATTAATATGCCCGCTGAAGGGTTGGTATATCGTAATTTCTTACTTGCCATTTCATCACACTTTCTGATTCTACTTTTAAATTTCTTTCTTTGAGATTTCTTTCATTGTATAAGGAATTCGTTTGCTAATTTGACTAGGTAGGACGACATAATGGTCTTCATACAGCTGGTCACCAATGTAGGAATGTAAGAAAACTGCCAGCTTAACAGCATCTGCCGTTTTGTTTAATTGACCTGCTAAACCAGCAATCATCCCCGCTAGCGTGTCCCCCATACCGCCAGTCGC
The DNA here is from genome assembly GCF_050689315.1 of Aerococcus sp. L_32. Lineage (NCBI taxonomy): Bacteria > Bacillati > Bacillota > Bacilli > Lactobacillales > Aerococcaceae > Aerococcus > Aerococcus sp. L_32. The sequence continues at coordinate 1,758 of NZ_JBOEQF010000037.1, read as the reverse complement.
CATGCCAGGATTACCCCCAGGATTTCGGTGAATGACCAGCTCATTTGGCACATAAATTTCCGTTGATGACCCTTTCAATACTAGGATAGTCCCCGTTTGGTTTACCCAATTTTGGATGCTCGCTTGGTCTTCGGCCGGGACTTTGCCTGCAGATAGCCTACGCCATTCTCCTTGATGGGGTGTCAAAATGATTTCATGTTGATTTTCTGGGGAAAGTAATTCTTGAATTGTCTTGTATTCATCTTCTGCTAAATCTGTCGCTAGTAAATTTAAAGCATCTGCGTCTAAGATAATCTTCAACGAGTGTTTAGAGGATACAATTGTGGTTTTGATTAGCTGCCATAAGTCCAGGTTATCCATCCCTAATCCAGGTCCAACCAATAGCACATCCACTTTCTCAATCATTTGCTTGACAGCTGACACATGCGTCCAATCGATGATCATAGCCTCCGGCATAACAGTATGGATAGCGGGCAAGTTAGCTGAATCAGTTGCAACCGTGGTTAAACCTGCGCCCGAATTGACTGTAGCCATGGTCGCCATTTGGGCAGCTCCACCCATGGCATGGTTCCCTGCGATAATCAGGACGTGACCAAACAGGTTCTTATAGGCGTCCTTGTCCCGAACTGGTATGAGGCTTTTAATAGCCGTTAAATTTAAATCAACCTTTGATAATGTCACAACCATCACCCCTTTCCTTTCATTCTAGCACTTGTATAAGCATATACCTAACCCTTTACACGCAAAAAGGTTGGCCATATTAGCCAACCTCTTGCTTACACCTCGTGTGTAATGTATTTGAATTATACTAAGCCTTGAGAAATCATTGCATCTGCAACTTTTTTGAAACCAGCAATGTTTGCACCGGCAATTAAGTTATCTTCTTTACCGTATGTGCTTGCAGCTTCTTTAGACTCGCTGAAGATATTTTTCATGATGTCTTGTAACATGCCGTCAACTTCTTCAAAAGTCCAGCTTTGACGTTGGCTATTTTGTGCCATTTCTAGGGCAGAAACAGCTACACCACCGGCATTGGCAGCTTTCGCTGGTCCAACGTAAACATCATTTGCTAATAATGTTTCTGTTGCTGGTGCATCTAAAGGCATGTTAGCACCTTCGGAAATGAATTTCACGCCATTTTTAACTAATTGATCAGCTTGTGGTTTTTTCACTTCATTTTGTGTAGCTGCAGGGATTGCTAAGTCAGCTGCAATTTCATGGTCCCAGACAGAACCTTCAAAGTAGCTTGCTGAGGGTTTAGCTTCTGCATATGCAGTTAAACGTTCACGGCGAACTTCTTTTACATCACGTAAAAGGGCTACGTCAATACCAGTTTCATCAATGATGAAACCTGTTGAATCTGATACTGAAATCGCTGTACCGCCAAGTTCTTGAAGTTTTTCAGCAGCATAGATAGCTACGTTACCCGCACCAGAAATAATTGCGCGTTTACCTTCAATTGTGTCATTTTTAGCTTTCAACATCTCGTTTAAGAAGTATACAGCACCGTATCCAGTAGCCTCAGTACGCGCTAATGAACCACCATATAATAATGGTTTACCAGTTAAAACGCCATTTTCAAATCCACGTAATTTTTTGTATTGGCCGAATAAGAAACCAATCTCACGCCCACCGACACCGATATCACCTGCTGGTACATCTTGATCTGGACCAATATATTTCTGTAATTCCGTCATAAAGCTTTGGCAGAATCGCATAATCTCGTTGTCTGACTTACCTTTCGGATCAAAGTCAGCC
>NZ_JBOEQF010000036.1:0-16155 GCF_050689315.1 Aerococcus sp. L_32 | reverse complement strand
TTGGATTAATGAGGAAAAAGGGCCTTTTTCTAAAGAGTATGTAGATATTTGGTACGAACGCTATTGTCAGTTAAGTCACAAACGCAAAAAATAAATCATAGTAATAGACCATATGTAGATAAAGACTGTGGTGAAATAAAAGTGATGTGATTTTAAGCAAGCGGTGTGGGCCCTGGACCAACACCTATAAGACTTCATCCATCCTGAATATTCACGACAATTTAAACAAATGGCTACGACAGCAAAAGTCGTAGCCATTTGTTTTTTGATTATTTAATATTGTGGTGATTGTCTTTTTGATAATCTTCATAAGCTTGCCAGACTTTCATTTGCACAGTTGGAAAGGCATAATCTTCAAATTGATGGGGCGCTACCCAGGCATAATCCGCCTCGCCAGAGGCCATTATATCGTTGATTTTCTTTTCGTCCACAGGCTTTAATTGCCCGTAGGTTAATAGGATATGCCAAATCAAATGGGTGAAGACATGTTTGACTTGGGCGATTTCTTTACGCATGAATATTGGCGAAATGCCATAAGCTTCCTGAGTTTCAGCTAGTAAAAAGGCTGTTTTCTCATTTGCAGGCAGATTTTGATTGGCACTTGTACCCAAGTTGATTAAAGGCACTGTCCACAAGTTATTCAACAATTTGTGTTGCGTCCTTTTCTCAATCAATACTTGTCCTTTAGCATTTTGTATGATAAGGGCCTGGTAATACACGGGTTTGGCCTTGGCTTTCTTACTTTTAACCGGGTAGTTGTCGGTGGTCCCGGTCAGGGTTGCCATTGTGAAATCGCGCAAAGGCGACAATTCGGGCATGGCTTTCTTCGGCGTTTCAAATGATGAACCGAGATCCATGATGGCCTGGTTGAAGTCTCCTGGACGGTCGGGATCCACTAAATATTGGCCTACCGCTTCAAAAATCTTCCGGTTGGCTGGCTTTTGAATGTCTGCATTGATCATAAACAAGCGAGAAATAACCCGCATGGCGTTGCCGTCGATAGCTGGCACGGGGATACCAAATGCGATAGACCCGATGGCACCTGCTGTATAAGGCCCAATCCCCTTCAACTTTTTGATGTCTGCTAAATTATCTGGAAAAATCCCGTCGTGGTCCGCCATGATTTGTTGGGCCGCTGCCTGCATATTGCGGACTCTTGAGTAGTAACCCAAGCCTTCCCAAACTTTCAACAATTGGTCCTCTTCTGCTTCCGCTAAAGCTTTGATGGTCGGAAAAGCAGACAGAAAGCGGGCGTAATAGCCAATCACGGTATCTACCCGAGTTTGTTGCAACATAATTTCTGACACCCAAATCCGGTATGGGTCCTTAGATTCCCGCCAAGGTAGACGGCGACTTTCCTTGTCATACCAGTCTAGAAAAGTCTTTCTAAAGTCCTGGTTGGTAACTGGTCCCCAAACTTGAACACCTTCAATTACCGGCCCCAAGTCTTGGATAGCCGACTCATTCATATATAAAGACAGGTCGATATCTTGATTTACTTCAGTCACTACTATGCTTGCTCCTCTATTTCTGTTATATATATTTCTCGTATTTACCTATTATAGCATTTACTCATTTTCTTCCTCGTAAATCTCAAGCGCTTGATTAATTAATTCTGACGGATACCCCTTATTGTAGAGCATCCCTTTCACTTTAAAGGTCAATTCTCGGCCCGAAAGTTTCTTATACCGGCGCATATATTTTTCCAAGTCTTTCTGTAAGACAGCCAATTCCTGGTCCTCATCATGGTAATGATCAGCCAGTTGCTGCATCAACTCTTGAATCAAATCACTGTCAAATCCCTTTTGCACCAAGTATTGTTTGGTCTTTTGACTAGCATTTCGGTGCGACGCTTTTCGCAACTGCTTGTGAAAGTATTTTTCCGCAATCGCATAAGCATTTTCAACCTCAGTATCCCAGTCATATTCATTCATGGACTGTTCAATTTCATCTTCCCCAAGCCCCTTATTTTTCAACTCCCGAGCAATCACATTCGGTCCTTTTTTATTGATATTCATAGCCGTACGCGTATAGGCCTGACCGAACATAGTGTCGTCGATCAGCTTGACCTCTTTCAATTTAGCAACCGCCTTCTCCATCACCTCAGGCTCAATTTCCTCCTCAGTTAACTTAGCCCGAACTTCCTTTTCAGACCGTAACTGGTGGCTCAAAAACCGGACCGCAAGCTGGTAGGCATAATCTTCCTTATCAATTTGCTGGATATCCGCAATAAAATCCTTATCCAACACCTGTCCCTTATGCAAGGCAAACTTGACCAAAGTATTCTCACTGACCCCAAAAGCGAATTGACCCTTAATATAGACATTGAATCGCTTCTTATTCTTTTTCTGAACCTCAATCAAAGTGATTTCCCCAGCAACCACCTCATCTTCCGAAGTTTCTGTCGGTAATTCCCCCTCTTGAAAAAGGGGGTTCGCTTTTTGAGCTCGCAACCCTTCAGCTTTGGCTAGTAAATCAGAGGCTAAGTTATCGGCAGTTGAAGCAGAATCTTCAATATTCGCTGATGTTTGATGACGGGGCGTTTGTTTAACCCTTGCTTTTTTCTGGTAACTAGGGGATTGTCCCCCTTCACTAAGGCCATTATCTGAATGTTTTTCCCTTGTATAAGAGTCTTGCTTACTTTTTTTATCGACCGCTGCTTTTGACGATTGCTTTGTATTACCAATGTCAGACAGCTTCATGGGGCCTCGTTTTTTTCCAGTCATGCACGCTTCCCTCCTCAAAAATCCTTGTATATGCTATATATTTTAGCACAGTAAAAGTTTTGGCAACAATTTCCGCTATTCCCTTGTCACTTTTCTCCTTGAGGTCGTTCTTATTTGTGTAAGTCATCCGGAGGGCTTACAAAACGAAACTTGGAGGGAATACCTATGAAAAACTTTGAATCTGCCAAATTAGAATTAACTTACTTGAACGTGGAAACGGATAAAGAAACACGCATTACTTTAAATGGTTTAATTGAAAACCCAGATACAGATAAAGTAAATGCTTTAGCACTTGCACTTTCTGACTTAATCGAAGATGCCTTTACAGGTGCCGAAGCAGTTGAACGCTACACTGTTGCCTAGTCACTAATAAGCCATTTACATGTCCCTATTGTCCTAAAGGAGGATTCTTATGATTGAAGAAACAAATGTATTCGAATTAAAGTTTAAAACTGCTAACAACAAAACACGTACTGTTACTATTAAAAATCCTAAAGCAAACTTAGATGCTGCAACTGTAGAAGCTGCTTTAAATGCTTTTATCGCATCAGATGCTTTTGTGAATGAAGAAGGACACAAGATCTTCCACACTGTTGTTTCAGGTCGCTACGTTAACCGTCAAGTAGAAGACATCTACACAACAGAACCTGTAGAAGCATAATCAAATTGCAATAACACGAGGCTTGGGCAATTTGTCCAAGTCTCTTTTTTTTTACGCTAATTTTTATTGAATTTTTTCTTTGATATTCTATTTTTGTTCAGCTCATGCTCCAACGTTCATCTGTGAACAACTTTTGTCGCACCGCCAGCTTATGGGTCAGCCTCTCTTTTTCACTGCTCAGTCCTGCTAGGAAAGCTCCCGCCTATGGCTATAACAAAATCGTGCTAATAAATTGCTAACATTTACTATTTATCCAAGTTTGCATCCTACTAATCGAGTTGTTCTTAATTGTTAACCACAGGTGGTTTTTGAACACAAAGTTATCAATACTATTATTCTCAAGTAAACTGATGACCAGCATAAAAGCTTTACTTATATAAACCAAATTGGCTAAATATTAATTACTTTAAATTGAAGATACAAAAAAATCTAAATTTTGGATATAAAAACAGTCGCATTCGTTCGTGGAACTTCAGGGCCACAAACGAATACGACTTTTCTAAGTTATTCTACTAATCAGACAGGATTATAATTCAACTTTAACAACTAGGTTTCCGCCAACAGCGTCAACGATTTCTTGTAACGTTGCTAATGAAATGTTTTGTTGTCTTGATTCTACACGTGAAATGTAACTTTGTTTACGGCCAGAGATTTCAGCTAGACGCGCTTGAGAAATACCACGTTTGCTACGAATTTCTAAAAGGATCTCTGCTGCGTTCTGTGTTGCTTTTTGACGAGCCGCTTCGCGTGGCTGTGCATTCGCTATTTTTAATTCTTCCATGTTCAGCCTCCTTACTTATATATATTATACTACAAATTATTCGATATTAGTTATAAATCGCTTATAAATCTGACTTATTTGAAAAATTACCTATATAATGATACAACTTTTTCACTATAATTGCTAGTGAATCCGCTCAATTGTTAATATTTTTAACGAAGCAAATTTACATAAAATTTACTTATTGTATACGAACTACTTCACCAGGGGTTACAGAAGCCTCAGTTTTACCGTTCATTGCTAAGAATTCATCTAATGTTAAACCATTGTTAGTTGCAATTCGATAAGCATTGTCACCTGATTGAACTGTATATGTTCCAGCTGATGCCGTTTGACTACTTGAGCTAGAGCTTTCACCTACTGTTGAAGATGACGACGAGCTAGCACTTGAAGAAGTCGATGACGATGAACTAGATGAATCATTCGGCGCTGTATAAGATGGATCATTCGATCTTGACTGCGCTAATGATGCTGAGTTTGCTTCATATTCTGCTGTTAAGCTTGCTAAATCTGTACTATAATCTGTATCTTTAGTTAATTCCACAGACGACACAACCACTGACGATTCACTAGTTTCGACACTTGAGTCCCCTAAAGATACACCAGTTCCATTACCACTCACAGTTAATGGCTCAGCCGAATAATAATCTGAACCGCTCAATGGCTGTGAATCCACTTGTACACCTAAAGGATTGCCCTCTTCAGCAGACGCTCTCCACGGAATAATCATCAACACGATAGCAGCTATCACAACACCTACAACCGTAAATTGAGTTGATCGAGATTGTGCCTGCCACTTTTCTATAAATTCACCTAGCCATGCTGGCATAGTATTTTCCCCACCTTGTAAAAAGAAATTATGTGGCCAAATGTACAAGAATTCAACATTCTACATACCTTTTACCACATATCGTATACGCTTAAAATTAAGTTATCCCAACTATAATGCGCATATTCAAAATATAAGCGCCATAATCCAAAGCATTTCCCTCATATTATAACACAGAATACCCATATAATTTAACTTATAGATTACCCCTAGATTGCAGTTGTGTTACAAAAAACAGGGTGTGAGCGAGATCGCTCAGCTCAACAACACTGGAAGACTTGTGCCGTAGCACACAAAGTGTGGTGCAAACTAGTTCTAACGCATTTAACCGAGTAGGTGCTGAAGCACTGACTCGGTCATAAGCTGAAGTTGACTTCATCTGGTCGATAGAGCAACCCTTGGAACGTAGGGACATAGTGTTGCCTATGTGTCAGAAGCGAACTCGACTGCAAGGCGTTGAGTCGCTCCCCCTGGCCAATTTAAAAGACCCACGATTTTCATTGTGGGCCTCGTTTAAAATCATATTTTTTTAGTCTTGGTCGTAACCGTTTGGATTGTTTGATTGCCAATTCCATGAGTCACGGCACATATCAGCTAGATCATGTTCCGCTGTCCAAGACAATAATGTTTTGGCATATGAAGCGTCTGCGTAGTTGGCGGCGACGTCACCAGGACGTCGGTCTACTAGCTCGTATGGGACCTCTACGCCGTTTTGCGCTACAAATGTGTTGACAAGGTCCAGGACTGAGTAGCCAATCCCTGTTCCTAAGTTAACTGTTTCAACGCCTTGGTGGTCAAGTGCGTGTTTGATTGCGGCTACGTGCCCTTTGGCTAGGTCAACGACGTGGATGTAGTCGCGGACACCTGTACCGTCATGGGTTGGATAGTCGCTACCAAATACAGATAAGCGGTCGCGTTTACCGATGGCTACTTGAGTGATATAAGGCATTAGGTTGTTTGGAATATCTGTTGGGTCTTCACCAATTAGGCCTGATTCGTGGGCACCGATTGGGTTGAAGTAACGTAAAATCATGACTGACCATGTGTCGTCAGCTACTGCTAGGTCACGAAGGATTTGTTCGTTCATGACTTTGGTATAACCGTATGGGTTTGTTGCGCTTGTTGGTAGGTCTTCTGTTAACGGTGACTCGTTGTCCATACCGTATACAGTGGCAGATGAAGAGAAGACAATTTTATTGACATTAAACTCTTGCATCACTTCAAGAACTGATACTAATCCACCTAGGTTGTTGTCGTAGTATTTAATTGGTTTGGCAACTGATTCACCAACTGCTTTGAAGGCTGCGAAATGAATCACTGCTTCAATATTTTCTACTTCAAAGATATGGGTTAATGCCTCTTTGTCCAATACGTTTGCTTCATAGAAGCGTGGACGCACACCAGAAATTTCTTCAATTCGTTCTAAAACGACTGGTTTACTGTTTGAGTAATCATCCACGATCACGACATCATAGCCGGCTTGGATTAATTCAATTGTTGTGTGGGAACCGATATAACCAGTACCACCTGTAACTAGAATAGCCATCTTAATTCTCCTTTGATCATGCAATATTCAGCAGATTGCTTATGACATTTATATATTTAAGTCTATTGTATCATAGTCGATAAAAAGGAGAATATTAACAATCTGATAAATTTTGAAAAAATGTTTTTTCCCTCCTTAAAAGTGACTTAGGGAAAATGGCAATATTTGTAATACATGATTAAATAAAATTACATTATCAACCTTCATCAAATTCCTACTACCAAAAATCCTATTACCATTTATGATTGTATTGTCTTAGAAGAAGATCTCACAAGCAATTCAATTCCAATGTACAAAAATGACAATTTTTGGGACACTGGATTTCTTCATGCTTTGATCAGCGTCTAAATCAACTCAACAAGAAATATGCGAGGAAAAAAGTTACCAAAAGATTGTTTGACCTGAAGTAACAGAAAAGGCAATACTATATACAGAATAGATATGTCGCGTACGTGTTCATCTCAAATTATTTACGACTGCCAATGCATCCAACCGTATTGGCTTTTTCTGTGTCAATAATTCAAGATAATCTAGTTTAAAAAGTGGTTAACGATCTTGTTAAATCAATAAAGATTTTTAAACAATGCAATAGTCTACCCGAATATTGCAGAGAAAACCTAACAATTATAGTGGGCTACATGTTATCATGGAATAATAAAATATGAGAGAACAGTTAGGAGTATCGAGATGAAGATTGGGATAGTAGGATTAGGTGTAATTGGTGGTTCATTTGCGGAGGCGTTACAAACTGCAGGTTATCATGACATCTACGGGATTGATAATAACCAAAAAACGCTTGATACCGCAGTTGAAATGGGCTTGATTAAGAAAGGTTTTCTAACTGGTGAAAACATCTTAGGTCAAGTGGACCTGACCATTATGGCCTTGTACCCGAAAACAGCTGTGCAATTTATTGCAGCTAACCGCGACTTCTTTAAAGATGGTAGCGTCTTAATGGATACAACGGGAACGAAAGAGAACTTTATGGCCGAGCTGGCGACCGTATTACCAGACAATATTGAAGTTGTCTACACCCACCCTATGGCAGGTCGTGAGAACCGAGGGATTGCCTACGCACAAGGGTCGGTATTTCAAGGCGCTAACTTCCTGATCACGCCAACTGAAGCCAATAATGAAGATACTTTGGGCAAAATAGAATCCCTAGCCACTGAGATTGGTTTCGGTAAAATCAACCGCGTTTCAGCTAGCTTCCATGATCAAATGATTTCATTCACCTCGCAACTGCCACATGCCATTGCGATTTCATTGATGAATTCAGACCATGAAGAACGCGAAACCGGTAAATTCACAGGTGACTCATACCCAGAATTAACCCGTATCGCCAAAATCAACGAAGACCTTTGGAGCGAACTTTTTATCGATAATAAGCATTACCTCTTACAATCGATTCAAGACTTTGAAGTCCAGTTAAACCTGATCAAAGACGCCATTCGAACCGACGACCGTGAACAATTAAAAGAATTGTTCAGACATTCAACTGCTAATCGCTTGAAACTGGAAGCCGAAATGGACGAAAGAAAAAGACGAGGGTGAGAGCAAAACCGCTCAGCTCAACAATGTTGGAAGACTGAGTCCGTATCACACAAAGTGTAATGCAACTCAGTCTGAAACAGACTTGAGCTGGTTGAGCGAACACGACTATAGGGTGTAAAAGTCGATTTATTCTCCTTAAAGATCACTATTTATTATCCAGAGACGTGATGTGTTCGCGTCTCTTTTTCTATCTAACAACGGCTAGGAAATACGTCGGCTCTTGCACTTTGATTTTACTTATCAACCATGACCGTCTTTTGGTAAGTCAGTTTCTAGGCAATATATTCCTTTTTTCAAAAATGATAGGTTATAATGGTTGGGGTAATTATAGTAAATTGAAAAGAGGTTGAGATTTATGAAGAAGAAATTGGGTATTATTTCATTAACGGCATTGTCATTGGCGCTAGCGGCATGTGGGAATGGTGGTACAACGGCGGATAATGAGGAAGCAGCTAAAAGTATCAAGGTGACGGTGAACGGCGAACTGGCGTCACTTGATAGCATCTCTTCAACGGATTCACCAAGTCAAAACACCATTTCTAACGTGATGGAAGGTTTATATCGCCCCGCTGATAACGGTAGTAACGAATTAGGGGTTGCAGCTGAGGAACCAACCGTTTCAGAAGACGGTTTGACTTACACCTTTACCATCCGTGACGACGCAGACTGGTCAAATGGTGATCCAGTAACTGCACAAGACTTCGTTTATACCTACCAAAAAACAGTCACACCTGAAACCATTGGTGGAAATGCCAATAAATTCTATGTGATTGAAAATGCCGAAGCTATCGCAAACGGTGAAGCTGAACCGGATACGCTGGGAGTTAAAGCCATTGACGAAAAAACATTGGAATTCACCCTTGCGTCACCAACTACTTACTTCACTGACCTACTTGCGACGCCTTACTATCTACCAGTCAACCATAACTTAGCTACTGAACTGGGTTCTGACTACGGAACTTCTGCAGAAAATGCCGTGTACAACGGACCATTTGAAGTGAGCGACTGGAATTCAACAGAAATTGAATGGACATTAACGAAAAACGATGAGTACTGGGACGCTGACAATGTTGATTTAGACCAAATCGACTGGGTAATGTCTAAAGAAAACTCAACAAACGTAAACTTGTTTGAAGGTGGCGAACTCCAATACACTGAAATTACTACTCCTTACGTTCAAGAATACCAAGACACTGACGTGTTACATATTGAACCTAAAGGGATGATTGGTTACATGGAATTCAATAGCCAATCAAGCCCTACGAATAACGTTCACTTCCGTCGTGCCATCAGCCAAGCCTACGATAAAGAAGCCTTTGTTGACGCTATCCTTGACGACGGTTCACAAGCAGCAGGTGGCTGGATCCCATCAGAATTCGGTTCTGATCCAGAATCAGGCATCGACTTCCGTGAAGAAAACGGTGATCTAATGACCTTTGATTTAGAAGCTGCCCAAGAAGAATGGGCCTTAGCCTTAGAAGAATTAGGTACAGACACAGTTGAAATTGAATTGTTAACTTCTGATACAGACACATCTAAAGCAACTTCAGAATACTTACAAGCCCAACTTCAAACCAACCTACCTGGTTTAACCGTAACTGTTCGAAACGTACCTTTAAAATCTCGTCAAGCAATCACTGGAACTGGAGAATTTGATATCGTATACGGTACCTATAACCCGTCTTACGCCGATCCAACTGCCTTCCTTGATTACTTTGTAACAGGTTCATCACTATCATCAGGTGACTTCTCAGACGCTACTTACGATGAATTAATGACCGAAGGCAAAACAACTAACGCCCTTGACCCAGCAGCACGTTGGGACAACTTCCTAGCCGCTGAAAAATACCTAGTAGAAGACGCTGCAGCAGTCAGCCCTATCTACCAAGGAGCATTCGCAAACCTAATTGACCCAGCCTTGGAAAATGTCATCAACCAACCAAACGGGGTTGCGCAATACTACCGCGCAGCCACTTACAATGTTGCTGAATAAGAATTATCTCTATAAATAAAAACATACAAAAGCCCTAGATCTTATTACACTTAAGATCTAGGGCTTTAAACTTGCTATATATCATTGAGGTGAATATTTGAGCTTATAAACAAATGCAGTCTATTCTGCTGCTTTATTGACACTTTTAGCAACAATTTTAGAAACATTTGGGTTGAAAGCATTTGGGATAATATTTTCAACTGATAATTCATCATCTGGGATAATGCTAGCGATACCACGTGCTGCTGCAATTTGCATTTCTTCAGTAATGTCACTTGCTCGTGCATCCAAAGCTCCACGGAAGATACCAGGGAATGCTAAGACATTATTGATTTGGTTAGGGAAGTCACTACGTCCAGTTGCAACGATAAATGCGCCACCTTCTTTAGCTTCATCAGGCATAATTTCTGGCGTAGGGTTAGCCATGGCGAAGATAATCGCTTTTTCATTCATTGTTTTGATCCATTCTTTTTTGAAGACATTTGGCGCAGATACACCGATAAAGACATCCGCATCTTTAATAACTTCTTCTAATGAACCTTTTAAGTGGTCAGGGTTAGAAATAGAAGCTAACTCTTTGTGACGATCTTGTAATTCAGGATCATCTTCAGAAATTGCCCCATCAATATCACATACAACTACATTTGTTGCACCTGCGTGGATCATTTTCTTAGCAATAGCAGTACCAGCTGAACCACCACCGTTGATCACAATTTTCACATCTTCAATCGTTTTTTCAGCTACTTTTAGTGCATTGATTAAACCAGCTAAGACAACGATTGCAGTACCGTGTTGGTCATCATGGAAAACTGGAATATCCAATTCCTCTTTTAGACGGCGTTCAATTTCAAAACAACGTGGAGCCGCAATATCTTCTAAGTTGATCCCACCAAATGATGGCGCAATAGCTTTAACATGCGAAATAATTTCTTCAACGTCTTGCGTGTCTAATGAAATTGGCACAGCGTCTACATCTGCAAAAGCTTTGAATAAGGCAGATTTACCTTCCATAACTGGAATTGCTGCTTCTGGTCCGATGTTTCCTAAACCTAAAACGGCAGAACCATCAGTCACAACAGCTACTAGATTCCGTTTACTAGTATAACGGTAAACATCCTCTTTATTTTCAGCGATTGCTGAACTTACAGCTGCAACACCTGGTGTATAAGCAACGGCTAATTCGTCCATGTTTGTGATTGGCACTTTTGAGATAACCTCAATTTTTCCGCCTTTTTCTTCACTTAATTGTAATGCTGCTTGTTTTACGTCTGTCATATTTATACGTCCTTTCTAAAAACTGTCTATGCGAATAAGTTTAATAAGGTAATCATGATGGAAATGGTAATCGCCCCACCAATACGGGTTGCTACTTGAGCAAATGGCATCAAGCTGTTACGGTCAGTAGTCGCTAGAATCGCTACGTTCCCGGTACCACCCATTGCGGACTGGTTTAGAGATAAAATAGCTGATTCAATTTGATACATGTTCAAGAATTTACCTAGGATAAATCCGGTTAAACCTAAAACAATCACCACTGCAAGTACCACCACTACATATTGCCAAGTTAAAACATCTAAGACTGCTTTTAAGTCTAAGTAGATAATCCCTAGACCAACCATTAATGGTGCAGTGAAGTTACTTGAAATAAAACCGTTTAATTGCTTAGCACCCTCTTCGATGCTAGCTGGTAATACTTGGAAGTATTTCATGATAGTAGAAGCAAAGATAACAATTACTGCTGCTGGTAAACCGATAATGCCTTGCATCAAATTACCGAAAATATATACTGCGACTAATAAGAATAAGCCGATACCAATACTTTGGAAATTGATCGGTGTTTTCTTCTCTTTATTCACTAATTCTTTTTCTTCAGTAGCTGATTGACGAACTAGAGTACCGTTTCCGGAAAGTTCTGGATGTTTCTCACCAAAACGGCCGACAATGGCTGCAACACCTATTGAGAAGAAGTTAGATAAGATAGAAGCTGGCGCTAAAATGGCTACCATAGCACCATAGTCAATATTTTGAACTTCGCTATAACCTTGAGCTAGTGGTAAAACACCTCCACCAATACCACCTGCCATAGCTGGTGTGACAATATTAAATAAAGTTTCCTGGAAGCCGATACCCACAAGTTGGCCAATTGCTGCTGGAATCAACATCGCTAAAACCAAACCAACTGACATTGGAATCACCATGCGGGCGAATCCTTGTACCAATACCTGGCGGTTCATCCCAAGAATAGAACCAGTTACCAAGGCAAAGACGTATAAGTCTAAGAAGTTGGCATCACTCATCAGCATAGTCACTGATTCAATGGCATTATCTGGTAACAAGCCATAAAAAACCAAAATGGCGGGTATCAACATAGAAAGAATGGTTGAACCCCCAAATTTATTTAGGCCAGGAATGGTGTCCCCAATTTTCCCAAGGGCCCATCCAAGGGTTAGGATCACACCAAAACCTCCTAACATATCAACAGGTAGGCTCTCAGTTACTGCAGCCATTAAAATAATTGCTGCGAATAAGAGAAACCAAGGCAATGGCATGGGGCCGACTTTGACGCCCTGCCACGCTGACACTGTTGATCTTTCATCCCGTGCAAGATCTGACATTGTATTTCCTCCTCATATATTTCTGAACGACTATAGTATATGCCTGATCTTCAACTTTTTGCCTTTATTTAAGTTTTTAAAGTCTTATTTGAACTTTATAAATTAAAGGGCTATACTGAAATTTGATAGGAAATGCGCTGAAAATGTGCATGAAAATACGAGAAAAATAAGGGAGGACAGCCAAGTTGATTAAATGGCATAATTTACGACTCCTCACCAAACTCATGTTAATGATTATTTCAACGGTAGCGATCACAGTAGGCTGCCTTTATTTAATGACACGTCACTTAAATAAAGATGCCATCATTGAAACAGAGTCTAGCTATCTCTTAAACATGGGTGAAGACCTGGCAGATGAACCTGAAATCATCACTGCCCTAGAAAATAACCAAACATCGCAAACACTCACTGACTTTACTCATGCCTACGAAGACCAATATAACCTAGACTATGTGGTGGTCATTAATACCGATTCTATACGCTTGAGCCATCCAGACCCGGACCTGATTAATCGGCCATTTGCGGGCGGAGACGAGGAAAATGTCTTCACCGGTCAACCTTATGTGTCAACAGGGATTGGTACCCTTGGTAATTCCTTGCGGTCTTTTGCGCCAGTTATTCAAGACGACCAAGTCATTGGTGCCGTTGTCGTTGGTAAAACCAACCACGCTATTGATGTCTTCTCTGAAAAATATGACCAGCAAACAACTAGCGCCCTCATTGTTAGTATAGCTATCGGTGTAACGGTCGCGATTTTCGTTTCTTATACTATTAAAAAAGAGCTCTTCAATATGGAACCAAAGGAAATCGCTAAAGCCTTCGAGGAAAGATCGGCCATGATTGCCTACAGCCATGACGCCATTATTGTCACCAACCAATACGGTGAAATTACCCTAGCCAACAAAGAGGCGTTACGCCATTTTCCAATTCCAGACAAAGAAAATAAGACGCAATTGGATAAGGTGATCAGTCTACCTGAGATGAACGGCGACCACAGTGCGGTCTTCCACTATCAAGATAAGGAGTACCTGATTTCGCAAGCAGACATCCTGGTACAAGAAAACTTGGTGGGCCAAATTTATATCATAAGGGACACCAGTGAGATTTATGCCCTGCTTGACCAACTGCATTCGACAGCTGAATATGCCCAGTTGCTACAAGTGCAAGCCCATGAATTCTTGAACCGCCTGCATGTGATTTACGGTTTAACTGATTTAGAAGAATATGATGCACTAGATCAATACCTGGCTTCATTGATTAAGGACGAAGAGGATTTAACCATTCGTCTATCTATGTTGGTAAAAAACCCAACCATCGCAGGTCATTTAATTGGGGAACATCGGATTCTAAATCGAAGTTTGAAGGACTTACGACTTGAAATCCACCATGAAATTCCAAACACTTATGAAGCGGCTACCAACCAATTATGGATGGAAACAGTCGCTGTCATTGATAAAGAACTACGTCAATTAGGTCAGAATTCACGCTTATGGCTATCACTTGATTTTGATACCGACCGTTGCCAACTCATCACCAACTACCGCCTACAAGGAGACGTCGACCACCTATATACATGGCTGTCTGACTACCCTTGGCAGACTGAAACTGTCACAACTGAATTATCCATGCACGACCAACAACTAAACTTTTCATTCCGTATTGATTACCCACAAGGAGATGCCCATGAACTATAAGACACTACTTGTCGAAGACGATCCAATGGTTATCATGATCAATCAGCGTTTCGTTGAAGCCCTTGACGACTTCAAAGTCACCGCCACAGCCCAAAACTTGGACCAGGCCAAGGAACTATTGTCCTCCCAGCCCTTTGACTTAGTCCTCATAGACATTAATTTGAAAAATGAGTCAGGCCTCGACCTAGTTAAGTGGATTCGGGACCAGTCAATTCCCGTTGAATTTATTATTATTTCGGCAGCCAACCAAGCGTCTACCGTCGAAACCGCCTCCGCTTACGGGGCAGTTGACTATCTGCTCAAACCATTTAATGCTGAGCGGCTGCATCAAAGCCTGCACCACTTTAAGCAAAAGCACCAAGTCCTGCATGATCAAGACCAACTAGACCAAGCCAGTCTAGACTCACTATATGGACAAGGTGTTCAAGGACTAGACCTAGACAACGAACCCCTACAAAAAGGAATATCTAGAAAAACCTTGCAGCATTTGATGACTGTTATTAGAGCAGTCGACGAGCCCTTTGACATTGAGGAATTGGTCAGTAAAACCACCCTTTCCCATGTCACCATCAGAAAATACATCCAATTCTTGGTCGACCACAAAGTATTAAAAGAAGAAACTAAATACGGGTCAATCGGGCGACCAACCACTGTATACTGGCTAGAAGTATAAAAAAAGATGCGACAAATGTCGCTTAGACTCGTAACTTCTAATGCATTTAAGCGAGTAAGTGCTAAAGCGCAAACTCGCTCATAAACTGGAAGAAATAAGTGGAATGATGGCACATCACTCCACTTATTTCTGAAGTTACGCGGGTCTGACATTTGAAGGCCGATTAAAGGTGAGAAAGCCGATTACAAGATACGGCACAAAATATTCATAACTTACTCAAAAAATGAGGTCAGAATCATTCAACAACGATTCTGACCTCTATCTTTTTAAATTAAAATATTATATGCAAATCTGGAACCCACTCTAAAACGCCCAAATTACTGTTTTATCAACTATTCAAACACTTTTATCTAGCTCTAACTGTCAAACGAAAAAGGAAGCTCTTGCGGTCAATCACCACAATCACTTCCTTTATTATTTACCTTCTATTTAGCATAGCGACTTTCTTTGAAGTCTAAGCCCAAATGGTCACGTAATGTGTCCCCTTCATATTCGTATGAATAGTAGCCACGTTCTGCAATCTTCGACAATACATTGTCGAAGAATTCGTCGTAAGCATCCCCGAATACTTGCTCATTCAACATGAATCCGTCTGCTGCGTCATTTTCCAACCAGTAGATTAATTTGTCCGCTAATTCATCATATGTACCGTAGAAGTTTCCTTTTGGTGTAGCCGTTTGTAGGGCTACTTCACGTAAGGTTAAGTTCTCTTCTTTGGCTTGCGCTTTGATCGCGTCACTTGTTGAACGGAATCCGTCAGATCCCACTTCTCCTAAGTCTGGGAATGGTGCATCCGGATCATATTGTTTGAAGTCGTGGTGGTCGAAGAAGCGTGCTAAGTAATCTAGCGCTTCATCCAAGCTGATTAATTGTTGTAATTTCTCATAGTTAGCAGCAACTTCTTCTTCAGTCGCACCAGTAATTGGTGATAATGATGGCAAAATAACCACTTTTTCTGGGTCACGGCCGTTGGCTCTTACAGCGTCTTTAACAGCTTTGTAGTACTCTTGTGCTTTTTCCAAGGTGCCAGCTGCATTAAAAATCACTTCACCATGCTTAGCTGCAAACTCGATCCCTTTAGGG
>NZ_JBOEQF010000035.1:0-16300 GCF_050689315.1 Aerococcus sp. L_32 | reverse complement strand
CTAAAAGTCGCTGGAACTGAGCGTGAAGCAGACCAGTTGGAGGAAAATGAATTTTATTATGATGACATTATTGGTTTAGAAGTCTATACGACTGATGAGACTTATCTAGGCAAGGTCCGTGAGATTACGTCACTACCGTCTAATGATGTGTGGGCTATTCAGCGTCCAAATAAAGGGAAAGATATTTTGATTCCTTATATTGAAGATATTGTGTTAGAGATTGATTTGGCTGATAACCGAGTTGTGATTGACCCGATGGACGGTCTAATTGATGATGTGGACGCGGAAAAGGGTGACGCCTAATGCAGATTGATGTATTAAGCCTTTTTCCAGAGATGTTTGAAGGTCCGATGAACACGTCGATTATTGGGAAAGCCCAGGAAAAAGGGGTGGCCAATATCGACATTACGGACTTTCGTAAGTTTGCGGTGAATAAACACGGACATGTGGATGATTACCCATATGGCGGTGGTGCTGGGATGTTGCTGCGGGTTGACCCGATTAATGATGCCTTAGAAGAAATTGAGGGCAAGCATCCTGATACGAAAAAGCGGGTTATTTTGATGGATCCAGCTGGTGAAACTTTTACGCAAAAGCATGCGGAATCATTTGCTGAAGATGACCATTTAATTTTTATTTGTGGCCATTACGAAGGCTATGACGAGCGGATTCGGTCATATGTAACCGATGAAATTTCGGTTGGAGATTATGTACTTACTGGTGGCGAATTAGGCGCTATGATTGTAATCGATGCGACTGTCCGCTTGCTTGAAGATGCGGTTGGGAACGAGGAATCAATCACTGGTGATTCTTTCTCAACGGGACTGCTAGAATACCCACAATATACGCGTCCAGCTGAATATAAAGGCATGACGGTGCCGGATGTATTAATGTCTGGTAACCATGCTAAGATTGCTGACTGGAAGGGGAAAGAGTCCTTACGCCGGACCTATGAACGTCGACCAGATATGCTGGAAAATTATCCATTAACGGACCAACAAGCCAAATGGTTAGAAGAAATTAAAGCTGAAGCTGAATAGGACGGATAAGAGCGGTCTATTGTGTGGATCACAGTTTCACGATAGTTTTAATATGGCTATCCTTTTTATATATTCCCTATTCCTGATACAATATGAGTTAAGAATGGGGGCGATGTTATGCCATGGAATATGCAAGATTATCCTGACAGTTTAAAAAACTTTAATGAGGTTGAACGCAAGAAGATTATTGAGATCATGAATGCCATGGAAGCTTCGGGTTACAAAGAGGCAGATTTAATACCAATTGCAATCCAACAAGGTAAAGAATGGTATCAGAATGCTTCTGATACAGAGATTGCGGAAGTTAAACAGGCAACCAATCCCCAAAAGAGTGATAAGCATGATACTGAATCAGCCAATCCTGATTTGATGGATGAGGACGTTCAAGTGAAATTTGATCACGAGAATGCGCAATGGCAAGTGATTACCGTGAAGGCAAAGCGTGCTGCGGATACTTTTGATGTAAAAGAGGATGCCATAAAGCGGGCTAAGGAAATTGCTGATAACAAGGGGACAAAAGTCATTACCTATACTAAGGATGGTAAGCGACAATAACAATCAAAATATTGTAGTTAGCCATTATAAAAACACCTACCTTTAGGTTATTAGAGGTAGGTGTTTATTTTTATTCGAAAATGGTATTGGCTACGTTTAACTGTTTCATTAAGGCTGTCTTTTTGAATTGGTGTTCATCAATGTCTTCTAAAATTGACCGTAAGAGGTTGATTCCTTCGAGGATATGTTCACCTTTATTTAACATGACACATTCAGCTCGTGACCCCATAGATACATCCGAAATTTCAGCACGTGAAGGTACGCCTGATTTTACCAAGGATTCAAGGACCTGGGTGGCCCAAATTACAGGGATTTGCGCCGCCTCGCAGAACCAAAGAATTTCTTCTTGGACAACAGATAGTCGTAGATAGCCGACTTCTACAGCTAAGTCTCCTCTAGCAATCATAATACCTGTTGGTCGGTAGCGGTTTGCTTCGATAATGATATTGATGAGGTTCTCAAAACCAGAGACGGTTTCTAGTTTGATCGTCGCTAATTTATCTTGGTCGTTGGTTACTTTGTCAGCCATGACTTGATTGATGTGGCGGACGTCTTCTAAGTTATGAACGAAGGAGAAGCCAATCACGTCAGCAGCTTCTTTAGAAAAAGCCAAATCATTGATATCTTTATCGGTTAATACAGGGATATTTAACTCACGATCCGGGAAGTTGATGCCTTTCGTGGCTTTCACTTTCTTACCGTTTGATGCCATTTGGGTGATGCGAATTTTTACTCCTTCAGGATAAGTTTTTTGGACTTTACCTATAATTTTACCATCATCAAGTGACACCGCCTCATCAACCTTTAAATCTTGAATAATTTCTGGAATTGGACAGGATAAGACAATTTCACAATCATAAAAATCTTTTAATACTGTATCACTTGTGAGGAAAAAACTATCCCCCTCATAAAGCTTGGGGTTTTGTAGGGTGGTATAGATGGCTTGAATGCGTACTTTAGGACCAGCAATGTCAGTAAAAATTTTAATGTCGCGCTCGTATTTCTTGCCAGCTTGATGAATATTTTCAACCATTTTCCGCCAAGTAGATACATCATCATGGGCACAGTTAATACGGGCTACGTCTAAACCTGACTCTACCATGCGATCAACTAGGTCCTGGTCAGAGGCGGCTTCATTGGGCATAGTCACCATAATGCGGGAATAACGATTCTCAGCACCTGAGCCAAAGAAAACATTGGTGAGTTGGTCAAGTGTAGACCCGTGTCCTTGACTGGTTTTTGTCATATGCTCAGGAATATCAACTGCAGGCATGCTGGCACTTTTTGCTAAATGATAAGCGACTAAATCAAGGGTAGATAATACATGGCCTTCGAGACGACCGAGTGAAGAAAGACCAAGATTTCCCAATTTTAATTGTAGGTTGCGGATATCACGGCGACGAAGGGCGACATAATAGGCAAAATTTAAGGCTGCTTCTTTAAAATCTTCGCGGAGGGTGGAAGGATTCCAGGATGCATAAATTTGTTGGCCATCTTGATAGACGGTATTACGTAGGTCGGATACTTCTAGATATAAATCTTTGTAAATATTGTTTATTTCTTGTTTGTCGTTTGTCATCATTTTGTCTCCTTATCACTGATTTGTAACCGTTTCCTATTTAACTATCATTATATCGTGAAAGAAGTCAACTAACAAATATTTGTAAGGTGGCATTGAGGTATTTTATTGAATAAATTGTTATTTGCTCCGATCAGAATGATCAAGCTGTGATAGAATAAGGATAACAAATTATAGGGAGCCTTTTAATTATGACTGAACATTACTTAGATCCAGAATGTGGCTATTGCCAAGCACAATCACATCCAGAGGAAAAACATGTAGGCGATTTTGCTTACTTAGTGGGTGAATTAGCGAATTCTGTAGTGGTTGTCTTTAACGAACAATCACATCCAGGACGCGTTATCGTAGCCCATAAAAAACATGTGAGTGAAATGGTTGATTTAACTGATGCAGAACGCAATGATTACTTTGCGGAAGTAAACCAAGTAGCCAAAGCTTTGCATAAATTGTTTAATCCAGACAAAATCAACTATGGTGCCTACGGAGATGGTGGAAGCCATTTACATTTCCACTTAGTACCTAAGTATGAAGGTGAAGTCGAATGGGGTACACCATTCGCTATGAACCCAGGTGAAACATTCTTAACAGACGATGCTGCTTATGAAAAAATTGCTGCAGACTTAAGAGCAGAATTGGGATTATAATAGTTAGCAATAAAGTTTTTGCTTGGTTTGAATTCACTATTTGGTCTAAGATAGATTTCTTTTTTAATTTTTTTCAACTTTCTATTTACAATAAGTAATAAATTTGATATACTTTTAAAGGTGTTGTTTCAACACATACTTTATGATATTCCGCTGTGGCAAAATTGCCATATGAGTGTTGTTGGAAGGAGAGAATCTAAATGAGTAATTTAATTGATCAAATCACTTCAGAACAACTACGTAACGATGTACCTGACTTCCGTCCTGGGGACACTGTTCGTGTACACGCGAAAGTTGTTGAGGGTGAACGCGAACGTATCCAGTTATTTGACGGTGTTGTTATCCAACGTCGTGGTGCTGGTATCAGCGAAACTTACACTGTTCGTAAAATTTCAAACGGTGTTGGTGTTGAACGTACTTTCCCAGTACACACTCCACGCGTAGCTAAAATTGAAGTATTACGTCAAGGTAAAGTTCGTCGTGCTAAATTGTTCTACTTACGTGAATTACACGGTAAAGCAGCACGTATTCCAGAACGTCGCCGTAAACAAAAATAATGCTACTACAGTAGCTATACAGAGAATCCCGATCAAGTTTATCTTGGTCGGGATTTTTTTTATGCAAAAATTTATGTTTATCGAGATTCTATTACATGATTTTTTATAAGCGAAGATTTTCTTTTCAGTTTGTCGTAGACAAATATTGAAAGAGAAGGTCTTCGCTTTTTTATATGGTTCGTTATTTGGGAATATTATTATATACAATGCAATAAAACATTGGATATTTATGAGCTTAAAATCAGTAAAATTAAAAGTATGTGAAATTATTAATTTGATTAATGGCGGTATAAATAAAGACAAATTGTGTATATAAAAGGGGTAGTTTAAACTACAAGTATAGACATAGGTAACGTTTATTTGAATGTTCACATATTATGCTACACAAACTGTTGAGTGATTTATTTCAAAAATGCTATGTCGATATATTTGCAACCCCTTACAAACGGCCGTGTAAGGATTTGCCCAAAGAAAGGGATTTTACTAATGAAACAAAAATTAAATGCAGGGGCATTTTTCAATAAGGTGCTTGCGGGTACTGCACAAGGTACGATTATAGCCTTAATCCCCAACGCAGTATTATCTGGGATATTATCTTATGTTGATCAAAATTTCCTTGCCAGCATAGTCATTCAAGCAGCAGTTATTTTCCAATTAGCGACACCATTAATTATTGGTTGTTTAATCGCTAAACAATTTGACTTCAATCCAATGAAAATCATGATCACCGGTGGTGCAGCTTTTGTTGGATCAGGTGTCATTAAGTTTGATGACGCGGTCCAAGCTTATGTAGGTGCTGGAACAGGTGATGTCATCAATATTATGATTACAGCCTCAGTTGCTATTCTTTTATTCAAATTGATTGGTGATAAATTTGGTTCAATTGCCATCATTGGGTTACCGATTGTTGTTGGTATTGGCGCTGGTAGCTTTGGGATGTTAATTTACCCAGCTGTTACACAAATTACCTTTGCTATTGGTCACTTAATCAATACCTTTACAGTACTGCAACCCATTTTGATGACAATATTAATAAGCTGCTCTTTTGCCTTTTTAATCATTTCGCCAATCACTACAGTGGGTGTCGGATTAGCGATAGGCTTAACAGGTTTAGCTTCTGGAGCAGCAGCTTTAGGTGTAGCGGCAACGACAATTGTCCTGGTAATCAACTCTTGGAAAGTAAATAAGTCTGGTATTACACTAGCAATCGCTTTAGGTGGTATGAAGATGATGATGCCTAATTTATTTAAAACACCAGTTATCCTATTGCCATGTTTATTAACCGCTGCAGTTTCTGGTGTATTAGGTACCCTATTCAATGTGGTTGGTACGCCTCAGTCAGCTGGTTTTGGTCTAGTTGGTTTAGTTGGACCTTTAGCTTCACTTGATGGTGGCTTGAATTTAATTGGTATTGTTTTAGTTTGGTTTATCGTACCAATCGTCACCACATTTATCGGTCAATTCCTATTTGAAAAAGTATTCAAACTATATCGTAGAGAAGATGTATTCACCTACCAAGGTTAATCACTTAATCAGTGTTAATCGTTTTTAAAATATCAGCGATATAACGGCTGATAGGCTTGTTATTAGTAATACCGATACCAATCGGGAAAAAGTTTTGCTTATCCTTTAAAGGTATCCATTTCAAGTTTAAATGGCTGAAATCATAAAAACGATCATATTCTATGGGTAGCAGGGTAATCGAATTTGACTGATTCAAGCTATGCAAGAGTACTTGGAGATCATTATGGAGGGCGATAATGTCAATATCTAAGTCTGATTCCGACACACGGTTGAGTAACATTCGGCCAATCACAAAGTCGTCTGACATAGATGATATACGGTGACTAGTTAGCTGGTCAAAGGTTAATTCTGCGTGATCGGCTAAATCATGTGAAGCTGGAACCACAACATAAACATGATAACCCTTGATGGCTCCAGAGAGTGGTTCAATGTTTAATACGTCTGGGTAATAATTCGGCAGTGATAGAATCGCCACGTCAAGTGCATCTTCAGCTAACATTTTTTGAAGTTGGTAAGATCCCCCTTGGAAAATGCTCAATTCTACTTGAGGATGACGCGTGATATAGGAAGAAATCTGTTCCATGAATTGCATGGCATAAAGCGTATTTAATCCCAATCGAACAGATTCTTTAACATCCGTTTGTTTACTTTGTTGCAAATCTACGTGTAGTTGATTCACTTGCTCTAAAATCGCTTTTCCTTGCTTATAAACAATTTCACCTTGTTCAGTCAAGGTGTACTCATTACCAGTTCGGTAAAAAAGGCTAGTATCTAAGGTAGTTTCGAGTTTTTTCAAAGCTAGAGATAGGGTAGGTTGCGTTACAAAAAGGTTATTCGCAGCAGTGGTAATACTTTGCGTCTCGTATATTTCAATAAAATATTTTAGTTGTATGAGATTCATCACTTTAACTCCTTGTATGAATAGAAAATTTAAAAATGTAGTAAATATTAAATAAAAGAAAGAAGGCAAAAAATGTTAACTTATATTGCAGGATCAGGTGCTATGGGATGTAGATTTGGTGCATCTTTAGCTGAAATAGGCGAAAAAGTCATTTTATTAGATAATTGGGATGCTCATATTCAAGCTATCCAGCAAGATGGTCTAAAAATAAGTGGTGAAACTGAAAAAACGATTCAGATCCCGATTATGCGACCAGAAGAAGCCCAAGAACCCGCTGATTTGATTATTTTGTTTACAAAAGCAATGCAATTACCGGATATGCTACAAAGTATCAAACAGATTATTCATGAAGACACCAAGGTGTTATGTCTATTGAACGGTTTAGGTCACCAAGATGTGATTAGCCAGTATATTCCTAAGGAAGCTATCATCATGGGCGTAACAGTTTGGACTGCAGCATTAGTTGGACCAGGACATGTTAAATTAAATGGTACCGGTGAAGTAAACTTACAAAGCTTAGAAGAAGAGGGCGCACCGGTTGGTCGTCAAGTAGCAGAGTTACTAAGTGCAGCTCATCTAAATGCGACATATGATACGGATGTATTTAATTCAATTTGGCGTAAAGCATGCGTAAATGGTACGATGAATTCTAACTGTGCAGTATTAGATTGTACAATCGGCGAACTATTCTCTACAGAAGATGGCGAGGAAATTGTAAATACGACGATTAAAGAGTTCATATCAATCGCGAAACATGAAAACATAACGGTAGATGAGAAGTCTATTACGGATTATGTGTATAAAACTTCTGTAAAAGCCGCTGAGCACTATCCCTCAATGCATCAAGATTTAGTTCAACATAAACGTATGACAGAAATTGATTATTTAAACGGTTACATTTCTCGCAAAGGAAAAGAATACGGTATCGATACGCCTTACTGTGATTATGTCACACAGATGATTCATCTGAAAGAATCATTATTGGTAAAATAAAATTTTTGGCATATACCACAATATTTTTAGTAGATAGTGATATAAAATTTTAATCTGGTCATTTAATTAATATGTACTATAACATATAAATGTGGCACTAGAAAGGTATATACTACTGGCATTAATAATCAGATTGCGTATAAAAGTATAGCATATAAAGGTAAAGCATATAAAGGGTTAGGGCTGAACGCCTGGCCCTTTTTATCATTAAAAAATCTAGTATTGCAACGATAAAAGGTTGATGTGATAAGTAAAATAGTATTTCAGAATACCAGAAAATATATTGGGCATGGCTTAATTTAAACGGCTAGCTATCTGAAAATCTGTTATGATGATAGATGTGCTACTTCCGTTTGACATGAAAAGGAGAAGATGTTTTGAAATTGAGCAGTCAGTATTTCCATGTCTTAATAATACGCGCTATTTAATTATTAACAGAGTGCTTCTTGGTTAAAAGGGAGTAAATAATCGTTTGGAAGAAAGGAAGATGAACGGTATGGACGAGGGTCGATTAAATTATCGGTTAGGTCTATTATCGATTATAACGGGGATAATCGTAGGAATTGTGGTGTCGGGATTTCGACTGGCTATTCCAGCAATTATGCATGTAGTTGAAAGTATTTTAATTTGGGGGCAGACCTCCATTTGGCACAGTATCGGCTTTGTTTTGATGTTTGCGGTTATTGGCTGCATTGTGGCTTGGACAGCTAAGCAGGAACCTATGATTGGTGGGTCTGGTATTCCACAAATTGCCGGGAAATTAAGCGGTAAGCTCAATTTTCCATGGACATCGGTCTTATTTTATAAATTATTAGGTGGTTTATTGGCTATCGGATCGGGGTTGACGCTTGGACGTGAAGGACCATCCGTTCAGATTGGGGCGGCGATCGGTCAAGGGGTGGCAGAAGTTACTAAAACGCCTGCTAAGTCCGGTAAATACTTGATAGTTGGGGCTGCAGGCGCCGGTTTAGCGACAGCTTTTAATGCCCCTGTTTCCGGTATTATTTTCTGCTTAGAGGAATTATTGAAGAAGGTGACCCGTCGTGGTTTCTTGTCTGCCACTTTAACAATTATTACAGCATCTTTAGTATCGATTGCATTGATTGGGGATGATGCTGCTATCACTATTCCTCAAGCTTTACGTGTGGAAATAGCTACTTACCCGTATTTAATTATTTTAGGGGTCTTGTTAGGTTTATCAGGTGTACTTTTTAATAAAGTTATCATGTGGGCCAAAGCTTTATATAGCAAATGGACTGCCCCAACTTTTTGGAAAATGGTTTTCCCTTTTGTGCTCACGGCAATTGTATTATTGATGGATGCACGGTTGATTGGATCGGGTGAACAATTGATTTTATTACCATTTTTGGATAATCCTAGCGTGATGACATTGGTTTATTTATTCATATCAAAAATGGTGTTACTTGGTGTGGCTTTCGGGTCAGGAATTCCAGGGGGGATCTTTTTCCCATTATTATCTCTTGGGGCTTTAGTAGGTAATATCTATGCAAGTGGCTTACAAGCTTTAGGACTGGTGGACGCATACACAATCATGGTTTTCACGGTCATCGCCATGTCAGCCCACTTCGCAGCTATTGTGCGGGCACCATTGACGGGGATATTCTTGATACTTGAAATGACGGGCGGGTCGATTCAATACCTGCTACCAATTGCCATCGTGACATATATTGCTTACTTTATAGCTGAAATCTGCCAATCAAAACCGGTATATGAATCATTGTTGGGATTGATGGTGAAAGCGTAGAATGAGCCTATAGGAGGGCAAATATGCAGACAAATTTTAGACAAGCAGCATTAAATGATTTAGACCGTATTATGGTCATTGAAGAGAGCGGCTTTACCCCTGAGGAAGCAGCGAGTCGAGAAGCTATGGCTGAGCGGGTAGCGGTCATTCCAGATACTTTTATACTGGCGACAGACCAGGAAGGAACGATATTGGGTTATGTTGTGGGTCCGGTGATTAAAGACCGGTATTTACATGATGACTTGTTTGAGAAAACGGTAGCCAATCCGGTAGTCGGTGGCTATGTGGGTGTGTTGAGTCTGGTGGTGGATCCCGCATTTCACGGTCAAGGCATTGCCAGTAAGTTGTTGGATGAACTGGCAGATCGTGCGAAAAAGAGCGGCCGAGTTGGCATTAGCTTGACTTGTTTAGAGGGATTAATTCCTTTTTACGAGCGGAATGGCTATGTGAATGAAGGTATTTCGGATTCAACCCATGCCGGTGAAACATGGTATAACTTGGTTTTGTATTTGAAATAGCTATGATAAAAACCTTGATTAAGGCTCTGATTGATAGGATCGATTGGGCGTCTTTTTTGATGTGAAAAAATTGAATTATACTATATGAGGTATAATTTTATGATATGCTAGAAGTAAGAAGTAGTTTTAACGATTAAATAAAAAATAGAAATGTTTGTTTGGGGGGGAGTAAAAATGAATAAACAATTACTATGGGCGCTCAATTTATTAGGCATATTGGGTTATGTGGTACTATCAATTGTTTTGCCATGGTCTCTAATTGTTAGAGTGTATCTATTTATATTGATTTGTTCTTTCTACTACACAATTGATCAAATTGGTAAATTATTAAATACGAGACGAGGTTGGATAAGAGGATCTTGCTAGGTTTATCTATAGTACTCTTTAGTCAAACTTTTTGGAGTGAAAACAATCAGGTAGCAATCTACTTAATGCTGTTCATCATTTTTTGTACAGTAACTTACGTCTTGTTTTTCAAAAGTGAAGCGAGTTGAGATAAATCGTTTTAAGGATAAGTTATTCAGCGGGAGGGATATAAATGATTGTTGAAAAATTTGTTAAAAATAGTATATGGGTAGCGCTTCTAATCTATATTGGTGTTGTATTTATTTTTCCAGATAATCGAGCATTAGAAGATGCCATACATAGACTGTTTACCGTTACTATTTTAATAAATGCTTTCTTTATCGATAGAGAAGAAGATGCTATCTATAATCATACAATTTCAAAAATTTTGATAGGCATTCTGCTTGTATTCTTTATAGGCACTGCTATATTTGCCCCTTATAATCAGCAACTAAACAAAATTTCTGCTATCGCACTATTTACAGTGATTCTCACTATGTTGATTATTTATTACATAAGGAAGTATCTGATAAAAAGAACGTAATCTTTTTGACAATTATGGGGAGTGTTGTTTGACGAGGTGGCATTAGATATGGAAATTAGAAAATATATTACTATTGCTGGTGTAGTAGCTATAATATTTTATCTAGCTACCTTTGTCGTTCCATATAACGGCCAAGTCTATCGCTTTTCTGTGATACTATTATTCATTTACTTATTTGTAATAATTATTGTAGAGATAATAAATCATGATTTTAATGCAAAATGATTTATTTATATTCAAGCTACCTACGGTTTAGAAGACCGTTGCTCTCTAACGAAAGGAAACTTTGAAGATTTTGCGGGTAATAGAGACAAAGAGGAAGTAAATTTTGGCTCTACAATATATATGACTGATGACTTCAAAAATGAACTGAATGTACCAGTACCACCAAATGTTTTAGAGCTGTGTTGTTTCGAATGATATTAAACATTGAATCACTCCCTCTCATGCTTTTTATAGTTATGTTATTTCGAATGGTATCATCTATTATTTGTTTTCAAGTAATTATCGTAAAAAGTATATTATTCCATAATTATTGACATGATCTTCATCTGTTGCATCTTCATTCTTCGTTATGACCAATTTTAAAGCCCTGGTATTAGGTGGTGTAAACTACCTAATATCAGGGCTTTTTTGATAAACCAATATGAATTTTTCTTAATATACTATTATTTAATCTTCTAAGAAGATCGCTTTAGTTTCTAAGTAGTCTTCAACACCAAATAGACCGTTTTCGCGACCTAGTCCGGATTGTTTGTAGCCACCAAATGGCGCAAGCGGATTACGTTCTGATTTGTTTACAAAGATATTACCAGTTCGTAATTGCTTAGCTACTTTATAAGCATCTTCAGTAGGTCCAACTACTGCACCTGAAAGGCCGTAAATTGAGTCATTTGCAATTTCAATGGCTTCTTCTTCAGTATCATATGTGATGATGACAAGTACAGGACCAAAAATTTCTTCTTGGGCAATCGTCATATCATTAGTGACATTTGTAAAGACAGTAGGTGTTACAAAATGACCAGTTTCAATGGCTGGTTTTTTATCACCGACTAAAACTTTAGCCCCTTCAGCTTTACCTTTTTCAATATAGTCGAGTACTGTTTTCTTTTGATTAGCGGATACCATTGGGCCAACAAGCGTATTTGGATCAGCAGGATCACCGATAACGACGTTCTCTTCATAGAAAGATTTTACTTCAGCTTCTACATCAGCTAATTCGTCTTTAGGTACTAACAGTCTTGTAAGTGCAGTACAAGTTTGCCCTTGGTTGTTTAAAATAGTGCCCATTGCTTTTTTAACTGCAAAGGATAAATCGCCACCAGGTAAATAAACTAACGCAGATTTACCACCTAGTTCAAGAATGATATGCTTGATGCCTTTAGCAGCATTTTCATACAGTCCTTGACCAACTTCGGTTGACCCAGTAAAGGAAACAACGGCGACATCTTCATGTTCTGCTAGATAGTTACCAGCTCCACTACCGCTTCCAAGAATTAGGTTGAATACACCTTTTGGAAAGCCTACTTTTTCAGCTAATTCAAATAGTTTGACTGCAGTGAGTGGTGTATCAGATGCTGGTTTAACAACTACGGTATTCCCAGCTAATAAAGCAGGTGTGATTTTCCGTTGAATTTGATTTAATGGATAGTTCCAAGGTGTGATTGCAGCAACTACACCATAACCTTCTTTAATGACTTTAGTATTGCCAATTTCTTCCGTTAAATTGTAGTCTTTAATGGCCTCAACTGTAGCTGACATTTCATCAATGGCTAAACCAACTTGTCCTGACTCGGAGAAGGTCTTGGCAGCACCAAATTCTTCAACAATAATGTCACGAATCTCTTCTTTGTGGGCTTTGATTTCAGCTAATAATTTTTCTACATAACCGGTTCTTTCTTCAAGGGATAGATTATTCCAAGCGGGAAAGGCCGTCTTAGCTGCTTCAACTGCTTGATCAACATCTTCATTTGCAGAGTATGCGACTTGGGCAAATGTTTCTTCAGTTGTCGGGTTTTCTACGTCTTTATATTCATTATTGGTAGGGGCTGTCCACACACCGTTAATGAAATTGTTATACTTTTTCATGAGAAATCCTCCTTAAAATCTTTTGCCTAACTATCTTATATGATAAACGACATTTGAATAGCTGGCTAGTGAAACGCCTGTAGGTTAGTGGGATGTTTTTTGTTGCTTAATCATTACCCAGTAGTTCAAAAATAGACATCTTTTAGTTTTTATAATGATGTTTTATCGTTTGCTTTGTATGAAATTAAATGAAAGATGAATTTTCTTGTAAAAAGGGCTAGAATTTGTCTATACAGACGCTTATAATTAGCTATCAGAAAACAATGTTAACACCTAATTTTGCGGTATTTTTAGGGTAATGGAGGGGTAGATTTGAAATTAGGGATAGCGGGGACTGGGAAAGTCGTTGAGCAATTTTTGCCGGTAATTGCCGAGTTGCCAGAAATACAAGTGACTGCAATTAATTCAACACCAAAAAGTGTTGATAAGGCAATCGTCTTTCAAGAACAATACGGAATTGATCAAGTCTTTAGCGATTACAGTCAATTCCTAACAGAAGCAGATATTGATACAGTTTATGTTGCAGTAATTAATAATTTACATTTTCCTTTTGCTAAGGAAGCCTTACTTCACGGTAAGCATGTAATTTGTGAAAAACCTTTTACGATGTCACAAAAGGAATTAATTGAATTAGAACGACTATCCATTGATTACGATTTAGTATTGGCTGAGGCTGTAACAGGGCAGTTCGTTGAAAATTACGGTAAAATCCGCGAACTTTTACCACTCCTTGGCGATATTAAGTTAATCGAATGCAATTTCTCCAAATATTCGAGTAAGTATGACTCTTTCACAGCAGGTAACGTTTTACCCGTCTTTGATGCTAAAAATGGTGGTGGTGCCTTGATGGATTTAAATTCATCCAATATACATTTCGTTGTTGGCTTAATTGGTAGACCAGATAAGGTCGCTTATTATCCAAATATTGAAAACTCTATTGATACATCAGGTGTGTTGATTATGGACTATGGCTACACAAAAGCCGTATGTATGGCTTCAAAGGATTCTACAGGGAAAAATGGGGCAACGATTCAAGGGACTAAAGGCACTATTAAGGTAAATAGCGCGACGAATAGGGTCACATCATTCGATATCTGGACAAATGAGGGGTATACAGACCACTTTGAATTAAATACATGCGAGCATAAAATGGGTGCGGAATTTAAGATTTTTGCCAATTGGATTGATCATGGTGACACGATGTTTGCAGAAGAACACTTAGCCCAAAGTTTAACTGTTATGGAAGTCTTAGACATGGCTATCGCAGATTCAGACCTAAAAGAAGACCCTTTTTGGGAACCAAAACTGACATTTTAAGATTATTTAAGTCCGGATATTTTATTCGGGCTTTTTTTAATAAACCAAAAGATTTGCCTTAGAGTGCACTCCAGGGGTTAGACTAGATTTACCTGGAGGTGGAAATATGAAAACACGTAATTTAGGTAATAGTGGATTGGTTGTTTCAGAGATTGGTTTTGGTGCAATGGGCATGTCCATAGGATATGGGGTAAGACCAGATAGACAGGACTTGATTCAGGTACTTAGAGATGTTTACGAGATGGGTAATCACTATACACCAGAAATGCAGGTCCGTGTAGGTTTATAACTATGTTTCTTAGGATACTGGGTAAGGTAGTTGGGTTTCTTTCTTGAGTTTATCTCGGCTTTAGTATATGAATATGAAAAAGGTCAGTGAAATCGCCGACGTTTCAGCGCAGAGCATCCGTCATTATGGAAAAATTTACTAATCCATCCTATTAAACGCAATGAGCTACCATTAGCCCTTAGCTAGACCAAATGTTCAATGGGATTTGATTATTTTGATGATTTTACAGATACCTAAACTGTGTAAGATGACCTTGCGACGCCAAGCTCAGTAAAGCCAGGAAAAATTATTTTTTATCTTTCGAATGGTGGCTTTTGGTTACAACCAACTTTATTGCACTTTAATATGGCACGCAAAGTCGCCAACCTGATAGGTCGGAAAGTGATCATGCCTATTTTTCCAAAGGGACCAACCCACAACGTTGTTGATGCCCACAAAAAGATATTAAAACGCTACTTATATTTAATCGAAGAGAAGGGGATTGCCAAAAAAAATTGCTATTCTTGGTGATTCGGCAGGCGGTGCTTTGACGATTTCCTTTATAAAGCAATTGCAAATTCTATGATGAAGAGGACTTTTTAGCTAATAGCTTTCTGACAAGCTTATGTTACAATGATGATAGTAATGAATTTAGAAGATAAACGGAGGAATACCATGCCATCAATTCAACCAATTTTAGAGAAAATGTTTAACGATAAGAAAGTTCCTGTTAAGAAGAATCAATTCAACGAAGATCAAGTTGTTTTCTCAGGTGCTTACCGTATTGCTGAAGACAAAACAATTCCATTTAACGTGGTAGCGCGTGAATTTAAGGAAGGTTCGTCGGTTACAGAATACCAAATCACTTATCGTAAATTAGTCCAAGTAGAGGACTTCAATAACCAAACAAAAGCTTTAGCAGTGATTAATGAAATCAACTTGAAACGTGCAGGCTACTACACTTTAATCTTGACTGGTGACGGAGAAATCTACCTACGTTTATTATCAAGAACAACTGAAGATCCTCAATTATTGTATGAATTAATGGTCTTTGGTTCAGCGACTGCACGTCTTGTGTACCCTGAATTAGAAGAGAAAATTAATGGCAAAAAGGTTGAAGTACTCAAAACCCAACCAAAAGCTGAATAAAAATTCAAATATATAAAAGCTAATCCGCCCCAAAATTTATGTCCAATATTACATGCATGGGCAGATAGGCCGTCATAAGTGCGCAACACGCTGCACTTATGGCGGTCTTTTTTTGCCCATTTTCCCAGTTTGGCCAGCAAATTTTGATAAAATACAAAAGTTGCACAATTGTCATCTGCAATATTAAATTCTTAACGATAAATGCACATCAAAATTCGAATGTTCGTTTATAGGGGTCATTTTCCGGCAGGATTTAACTTTTTTTATTAAAATGTTCATTTTTTGACTTGTCTTTACCTATAAAGTTCGTTAAGGTAAGCACATGATTATCCGGAAAACGAATATTCATAAATAATTCAATGGAAACGTATGTGTTTTAAAAAGGAGCGATTTTTAGCAATGCTTATTTATTCAGGTAAGACAAAAAACTTATTCCAAGATGATAAAGGCCAATATTATTTCCAATTTAAAGACGATGTTACGGGTAAAGATGGGGTATTTGACCCAGGC
>NZ_JBOEQF010000034.1:0-17022 GCF_050689315.1 Aerococcus sp. L_32 | reverse complement strand
TCGTTAACCATTAAAAACAAGGGTTTCAAAAGTCAGTGGGTTTATTCTACTGACTTTTTTTATTTTGTCCTAGGCCGTCTTGAAGCTCTTCTTCCGAGGGGGGGTTATCGAGGAGTTACTTAATACCACTCTGCTGTATCTAAATATAAACTCTCAATAAAAGCAAAAAAGTTCATTAAAAATCTTTATTTTAATCACAGTATAAATCTTCTTGCTTGGTTTCATCATGATCTTAATCTTTTTTTCAGCGCATAATACGTTGGCCTCACAGTCATAGAATCACAGTGGAGAACGAAAGAGAAACAATTATTAAATATAATATTAATGCTAATAGAAATTTATTTAATTTACTTAGCGTGTTTAATAAACTTGATGAGACAATTGATGTAAATGCTAAAATAATAAGAAATAAAGCTTACATTAATGAACTATTAAAAGAAATCAGTAGAGTGCGCTTTTCAGAAAGTAGTATTATTGAGGCAATAAAATAGCATATTAACACCACACTGTCGCCACTCTTTAATCAATCAATAGCTTAATCACGATACACGTGGAGGCTATTGTGTTGATGACAAAGATGGTTGATTAAAACCTTGATAATATAAGGCTATTAATGAAAATGATAAAGGCGTTGAATGTGTATGAGACATTCAACGCCTTTACTGCTTTATTGACTGTTTTCTCCGTAATAGTTCAATAAAAGATGCTTCAGTATTTTTACGGGTGACACTAGTTTTGACGATTATTTTATGTTTAATTGTGAGGAACGTTTACATTACATTTGTTTATGGAATATAACACATATGATATAATGAAGAAAACTGTCAGGGGGTATTTCCATGAAATGGCAAGGGCGCAAACGTAGTGGTAATGTAAAAGACTTGCGTGGTCGAAACACCGGAAGTGGTGGATTAGGTGGTTTGGGGCAAGGGCGATCCGGGGGTAGAATACCTATTCAGCTTCCAGGTGGTCGCGGGACTTCAACTGGAGGCAGAAGCTTAGGTTGCGGTTCGATTATCTTAATGCTGATTATATTCTTTGTATTTGGTGGGACATCTTTATTAGGTGGCAACCAATCTAGTTCAAGTAATAATCAAACAAACGATCAAACCAGTCAGGTAGATGTACAATTACCAGGACAGATGGAATCGAATACGCAAATTCAAGCCAATCCTAATAGTCAGGTCAGTTTACCAGAGACTGGATCCACAGATAGTGAAACAGTTACTGAAGATGAGTTGGCTGAATTTGTTTCCGTTATCCTTTATGATACCGAAGAGTACTGGACACAAGCATTTTCTGAAGCTGGATATACTTATAAGGATCCAGATTTGGTCATCTTTGAGGATGCTGTGAATTCATCTTGTGGGTATAACACATCTGAAGTTGGACCTTTCTATTGCCCAACGGATGAAACTATTTATATCGACTTAGATTTCTATAATCAACTTGTTAAAAATTATGGAGGCGGTGGTGATTTTGCTATGGCCTATGTGATCGCCCATGAAGTAGGGCACCATGTTCAACAGCAACTTGGCCTTTCCGATCAGGTTCGACAAATTCAGTCTGAAGTTGGTCAAACTGAACAAAATCAATGGACTGTACGGATGGAATTACAAGCTGACTATCTTGCTGGTGTATGGGCACATAACGTCGTTGAGAATGATTGGATGGAAGCAGGGGACCTTGAAGAAGGATTAAATGCAGCTTATCACATTGGTGATGATGTCTTGCAAGAAAAAGCTTATGGCCATACGATGCCCGACTCTTTTACGCACGGTACTGCTGAGCAACGGCAAAACTGGTTTAAGAAAGGGTTAGAAGCAGGCGACTTGTCACAATGGGATACTTACAATATAGACTATAGTAGCCTATAGAGTGGGTCACAGAATGTGCTTAATGGATATAGTATACATATGCAGGGAATTTTAGTGCAGCAACACATACTGTATTTTAATAGGGTTTTATATGCAAAATCTTCATATGTTTTTAAATAAATAATGATTATACTAGCTACTAGTATAGTTTGTAGATGCCTCTTAAAGCCAGATTACAGTCTTGCTTTAGGAGGTTTTATCATGTTGAAGATAGCTAGGATAATCATACGTCAAATGGATGATGATAGTTTTGAAACGTCGAACTAGCGTCGCGTAAAAGTATTATCATTTTTACTTCATAATTGAATGGATAAATAAGCCGAATAAAAGTTTGCTTATCTTAATCTAATTGTCGAATTTCATCACGATTTGAAATCTATCAATACATTTGGTATAATACGAATACAATTAAAGAACACAACTTATTCAGAGCAAGTGGAGGGATTTGGTCCTATGAAGCTTCAGCAACCTACCTTTGGCAAGGTGCTAATTCCAACTCGAAAGAGATAGATGAGTCTAACCAAGTTATTGGCACGACGAGTCGCGTTGTGCTTTTTTTATTGAATAAAATAACTAGGAGTGTGTCGAATGTTTAATGATGAGTGCGTAAATTTTAGTGAATTTGTAGGTGGGATTGGCGCCCTAGGTTTTATGCCGTATTTTCGTTTTCGCAAAAGTAAGACAGGGGATCCTAAGGAGCATGATCATATTGCTGTGATCTGCCGTGATGAGCCATGTTCTGGGGCACATATTGCTAGAGTTTGCGTGTGTTGTATAGGAAAAGTCCACGTCAATGATTATGATGGATTTAAGGAGGCAATAAGCCTTGAAACTTATGATCAATTAGTCAATTTGATTACTAATTTTTCCTATACAGATGTGGACTATAAAGCAATACGGTAGTAAAAAAGAGACCCTACTAGTTGCCGCTAAGGCTAGCTAGTAGGGTCTTTTGTTTTTTATGAAGAAGGGTTTATTGAATGATATGAATTATTGAAATAATTCTTTAAAGGCATCCACAAGCGGTGTTAATGGCTTGCCTAATACTTTTTCAAAGTCGTCTGATTGTACATCTAATACACCATTTTTGATGTCTCCTTGAATCGCTAGGAAGAAGCCTGCTACTGGTTCTGGTAATTGATTGTCAGTTAGATTTTTGACGAATGCTTCGTCGTTAGTTTCGAGAGGGGCAATTTCTTTACCTATTGCTTCTGCTAGTGCTTTAGTTAAAGTCGCGTAGTCTACTGGTTTACCAGATAGTTCTAAGATTTCAGGGAATGTTTTTTCGCCAGCTAAAACGATCGCAGCTGCTTCAGCATATTCGCGACGTAATGCCCAACCAGCTTTACCATTTTCAGCGGTGTATAATAGTTTGCCACTGTTTAAAGCTGCACCTACTAGCGGTAGTTCATTTTCCAAGTACCAGTTATTTCTTAAAATTGTAAAAGGGATGCCGGATGCTTTGATGGCTTTTTCGGTATAACGGTGGTCAGTTGCTAGATCAGCAGAAGATTGGTCTGCACGGGCGAAGCTTGTATAGGTGATAAAGCTAACGCCAGCTTCTTTGGCTGCATCAATCGCATTTTGATGTTCTTCTTGACGAGTGCCAGGTGCTGATGAAACCAGTAATAAGCGGTCAATACCTGTGAAGGCAGATTTTAAAGATGCTTTATCTAAGTAATCGCCAATGTGAACTGTATAACCAGCTTCAGCAAGTGGCGCAGCTTTTTCTTCACTACGTGCTAAGATGTGGATATCTGATACGGGAACTAATGTATTTAATTTGTCTAATGCGAGCCCACCAAAGGCACCTGTTGCGCCAGTTACTAAATATTTCATGAATAAACACTCCTTTTTTCTACCTGTAATAATTAAAGTTACAGGTTAATAATAGTGAATGTGCTATAATAAGTCAAGAGAAAAGAGGTGGGATATTCAGATGAAACATTCAGTAAAGTTTAGTGATGCTATTCATATTTTAGTTTATATCGAGATGCTTCAAGGTACAGACTTATCAAGTGAAGTGATTGCCAAAAGTGTGAATGCTAATCCCGTTTCTGTTAGACGCATTATGAGTAGCCTAAAAAAGGCCGACCTAATTACTAGCCAATCAGGAAAGGCCAATCCAAAATTAAGTAGAGATCCCGAAAATATTTCGTTTTATGATATTTATCAAGCTATCGACGAAGAGCAGCAAATATTCCGGGTAGATGAGAAAACAGCACCTGCCTGTATCGTAGGTGGTAATATCCAGGGTGTTTTAGCGGAAAAATATGATCAATTGCAACGTAGCGTTGAAGCGGAGATGCAACAAATCAATCTAGCGGATATCATCTATTCCGTCTCTCAAAGTGCCAATCAATCTGAATCAAACGATGAAGAAACCAAGCAAATACTCCAACGATTTTTATAAAAATAAGCTAAGTCGATAATACTTGTAGGTGGTATTTATGATGATAGGTTTCTCATAAAGCCTGAAACAACCCGTTTATCCTTTGGAATCGAAGGTGTTAGTATAAGCATAACAGGTTTAGAAAAAGTATCAGCAGTAATTTAATGCGTAAGTAAAAGTTGCGGAGAGTTTACCTGTAAGCAGAATTAAGTTGATGAAGGTATAAAACTAATTTTTAAAAAGTTATCCGCTAAATTTTATTAATATAGTGAATTAAGCTTAGCAAAAGGTTTAAAATGAAGTAAAAATTAAAAATAAGCAGTTGACTTATCATCAAAATGCCATTAATATGTATTAAACAATATATGTAGTACGCGATGATGGGATAAGTATTTTATGACACTTGCTTAGAGAGCCTATGTGTGGTGGAAGTAGGTCAAGGAGATTAGAAGAAAATGGTCTTGGAGCATAATAGTTTAAGCCTAAGATAGGTGAGGATTATTCGGGAGCCCCCCGTTACAGGGAAAGAGTACAATGATTTTTTAACGTACTCTGTGAGTTTATATTAGCGATAATATAATAAATTAAGGTGGTACCATGAAGTAGCTTTCATCCTTTGCATAAGCAAGGGATGGAAGCTTTTTTTATGAAAAAAATTACAAAATCGGGGGAAATTATTATGACCAAAGACTATAAAATTGAGACACAAGCCATTCACGCTGCCCAAACGATTGATGAAACAGGGTCACGCGCTGTTCCTTTACACCAAACAACAGCTTATGTTTTTGATGATGTAGCGCAGGGCGCTAATCGTTTTGCCTTAGCAGAAGGTGGCAACATTTATACGCGAATCACAAATCCTACTCAGGGCGTCTTTGAAGGTAGAGTGGCTGCTTTAGAAGGCGGTTCAGCTGGTTTGGCTGTCGCTTCGGGTATGGCCGCTATTACTTATGCTATTCAAGTTTTAGCTAAAGCAGGAGACCACGTTGTAGCGACAGCTAACCTATATGGCGGAAGCCACAACTTATTTGAACATACTTTCAAGGACTTCGGTATCGATGTGACGATAGTAGATACGAGTGATTTAGCGAATGTGGACAAAGCTATTCAAGACAATACCAAGGCTGTATTTGTAGAAACAATCGGCAATCCGGCTGGAAATATTGAAGATATTAGTGCCTTAGCTGAAGTAGCACATAAGCATGGTATTCCATTAATCGTTGATAATACTTTTGCAACACCTTATCTATCACGACCTATTGAACATGGTGCTGATATCGTTGTCCATTCAGCGACTAAATTTATTGGTGGTCACGGTACGTCAATCGGTGGGGTAATTGTAGAAAGTGGACAGTTTGACTGGAAACAAAATGATAAGTTCCCAGGCTTAAGTCAAGCAGATCCAACTTATAATGATCTTGTTTTCGCAGATGCCTTTGGCCCAGCAGCTTATACTACAAAAATTCGTGCGACGCTATTACGAGATACTGGAGCTTCAATTTCACCTTTCAATGCTTGGTTATTAGTTCAAGGCTTAGAATCATTACATGTACGTATGGATCGTCATGTTGAAAATGCAGAGAAAGTGGCTACATTCTTAGCGCAACACGACAAAGTAGAATGGGTTGATTATGCGGGATTAGAAAGTAGCCCATATTATAGCTTGAAAGAAAAATACTTACCTCTAGGGGCAGGTTCAATCTTTACCTTTGGTGTTAAAGGTGGCTATGAAGGTGGGGTCAAATTCATTGAAAATCTAGAATTATTCTCTCTATTAGCGAATGTTGGAGATGCTAAATCATTAGTGGTTCACCCGGCTTCAATGACCCATAGTCAGTTAACTGAAGAAGAACTAGCTGAAGGTGGCATTAAACCTGAAACAATCCGTTTATCTATCGGAATTGAAAATGTGGATGATATCATAGCTGACTTAGATAACGCATTAGCTGCGATTTAACGACTTAGTAATAGATAGATTGATGTAGGAACAATTTTATATGATATGCAGGCTATAATTGAATAGATTATAGCCTTTTTTATCCCAAAAATAATATTCGAAGTTATGCATATTACAATATAAAGCATACAATCATACTTTCAATAATTTGAGAAAAATGAACTATAAAAAGTTAGATAAGTCTAGGATGCTAGAGGACTGCTATAGAGGTTTAATTTTGGAAATAGAACGCGAATAATTATACTACGGTATATTATGTTGGTTTGTTGTTGGGATAGTTGGGATTATCACTGGTGATATTAGTAAAGGTACAGCGACTGGCTTTCCATTGTTTTTAATATTAGCCTTTTTCGATGATCTTCTGATAAAATAGGTTAAACAAATGGTTGCGACTATAACAAATCGAGACCTGTAAAAGGAGCCCATCATGAACGAAGGTAATAAAAGAAGTAATATTCAAATTGGTAGCCAGGTAAAAATTGTTCAAAAACAGGACCAACGATCTGGAAAATTAACAGAGGGTATTGTGGGTAAAATCCTGACAAACTCTCAAAACCATCCACATGGTATTAAAGTCATGCTAGAAGATGGCACCGTTGGCCGAGTAAAGGAAATATTATAATTGAGGTAAAACTTTCAAATAATTAGGAAGCCAGGTATCTACAACCTTAGTGGATACCTGGCTTTTTTATTGTTGCTTCATTTAATTTATAATGTGGTGCTTGATTTGGAAGAAATGGTATATAGTATATTTAAGTTAAGTGATAGCTGAAATCTAAGTTCGAGCTGTAGTATTATTTGGCTAAATTTATGACTATTGATTTTGTTGATGTATGGAGCGAGAAAAGTCTTGTGAAGTTATAATAAGGAGAAAAGTTATGGTCAAAAGTTTAAATAATAAAAAAGAACTGAAAAGGATGCTCAATATAGGTAGTTTTAGAAACCTTTCAAAGGATAAAATAATGAATTTTATTTCTGAGATACCTAAAATGGGTAAAGAAATTGCAATGAGCATATGATATGAATAATTAAGATATAATGATTTAAATATC
This sequence comes from Aerococcus sp. L_32, assembly GCF_050689315.1. Taxonomy (NCBI): domain Bacteria; kingdom Bacillati; phylum Bacillota; class Bacilli; order Lactobacillales; family Aerococcaceae; genus Aerococcus; species Aerococcus sp. L_32. The sequence continues at coordinate 9,744 of NZ_JBOEQF010000034.1, read as the reverse complement.
CATTCTTTAATGTTTTGTTAATAAAAAACTTGACTTCTTTTTGCCTGTCTCGTTATACTCTAGTTAATCGAATAACAACTTTAAACCAATGAAGTGGAGATAACGTTGTATCGTGCAGTTACAGGGAGTGGGGATTACTGAGAGCCTCGCACAACGCAGTGCATCAAATGGACCACGGAGGGCGCAGTTAAAGGAAGTGTATTTGGAGATAAACTTCTGATTATTCTGCGACGTGACGCATACGTCAGTTGCGAGGGATATGTTAGTATCCTGCAGAGCGTACAGGCGGAGTGTCTGTAAATTCAAGGTGGTACCGCGGATGTTTTTAGAGCACCCGTCCTTGACTTGTATAAGTCATGGATGGGTGCTTTTTTGTTGTTTTCGCCCCGATCGTCATGACTAGCCGTAATTTTATGATTTCAATAATGAATTAAAAGGAGCGTACGACAATGATTAGACCAAGTTTAGAAGAGGCGAGACAGTTGGGGAAAGACCATACGATTATCCCAATTGCTTTAGAAATTTTTTCCGATGTAGCAACCTCAATCGAGGTGCTGAGAACGATCAGCAAACAATCCGACCACTTTTACCTACTGGAGAGTGTGGTGAATAAGGATAACTGGAGTCGTTATTCTTTTCTTGGCTATAAACCAAACTTGTCGATCCACTCAACAGATGGTCAAGTAACCGTGCAAGAGGGTAAGCATGAAGAAAGCTTCCAAGCAGATGATCCACTAGCATCCTTGAACGATATCCTTGACCGTTATAAGAGTCCAAGTATTGACTATTTGCCGCCTTTTACAGGAGGTTTGGTTGGTTATTTGTCTTATGACTGCATCAAATATACGGAACCATCTCTACAGTTAACGAAAAATAACCCAGAAAATTTCAGGGACTATCATTTCATGTTGATGGATAAGGTCATTGCCTTTGACCACTTCCGCCAAAAGCTTGTCTTAATCGTCAATATTGAAACCGACAAATTAGAAGAAAACTACATCCAAGGGGCTACAGACTTGAAGGACATGGAGCAAATGATTATGCATCCAGACCCTGTTCGCGAGGAGGACTTGACCCAAGAGGTGGGCGACTTTGAAGCTTTGTTTAGCCAAGATGATTACGAGCGTATCGTAGAGAAAATCCAACACCATATTGTGGAGGGTGACATCTTCCAAGCGGTGGTATCCAACCGGTTTAAGGCCCCTTTTTCCGGGTCATTACTACAAACTTATCGCCTGCTTCGGACGATTAACCCGTCACCTTACATGGTCTATATGCATTTCGATGACTTAGAAATCGCGTGTGCATCACCGGAAACCCTGGTCTCTGTTCGTAACGGTGTCGCTTCATCCTTCCCATTAGCCGGTACTGTACCGCGCGGGGCAACGGATGCGGAAGATAGAGCATTAGTTGAAGGCCTCTTGCAAAATGAAAAAGAGTTGGCCGAACATGACATGCTTGTTGACTTAGCCCGCAACGATATCGGAAAGGTCGCTGAATTCGGTACGCTAGAAGTCAGTGAATATAGAGCTATCAAGCAGTTTTCACACGTCAGCCATATTTCATCCAAGGTAACGGCAAAAGTCAGACCGGACGCAACTTGTTTAGATGTCTTAAAATCGGCACTACCAGCGGGTACTTTATCCGGTGCTCCTAAGATTCGGGCCTGCCAATTGATTGATGAAATTGAAGATACCAAACGGGGGCCATATGGCGGTGCTTTAGGCTATATCGACTTTGCCGGAAACATGGACATGTGTATCGGCATCCGGATGGCTGTCTTGAAGAATGACCAAGTCTTTGTCCAATCTGGCGCAGGGATTGTGGCAGATTCAGATCCTGAAAAAGAATACTTAGAAACGAAGAACAAGGCTAAAGCCATGATGACAGCATTAGGCCACGAGGAGGCGTAACCATGATTTTACTGATTGATAACTACGACAGCTTTACCTACAATCTCTATCAATTGATCGGCAAGAATACGGATGAAGCCATCCAAGTTGTGCGAAATGACCAAGTCACAATCGATGAAATTATTGATTTAAATCCTTCACATATTGTGATCTCTCCTGGTCCAGGACGACCGGAGGATGCAGGCGTCACAGTAGCTGTCACCAAAGAATTAGCTGACCATTTTCCAATTTTAGGGGTTTGTCTAGGTCTTCAAGCGATGTGTCTAGCTTACGGGGCGGATATTGTTCATGCCCAACCGGCTGTCCACGGGAAACAGTCGACCATTCATGTGGCGAGTGGGAGTGAGATTTTTAGAGGGTTACCGCCAGTTGTGCCAGTAGCCCGCTACCATTCGCTGATTGCGGACCGACAAAGTATGCCGGATGTGCTACTAGTGATTGCCGAATCGGACAAGGGTGAGGTGATGGCTGTCCGTCACCGTAAACACCCAATGTTTGGCGTCCAGTTCCATCCCGAGTCGATACTGACACCTTCAGGCGAAACGATGATTCAGAATTTTCTTAAAATAGGAGGTAACACACATGATTAACAAGGCGATTAACGAATTATTCTTAGGCAATGATTTATCTAAAGAAACGGCAGGCCAAGTCATGAACCAGATGATGGAAGGGGAAGCTACTGACAGTCAAATGGGTGCTTACCTTGCAGCTTTGCGGATGAAGGGTGAAACAATTGACGAAATTACTGCTTCAGCTGAAGTCATGCGTGATAAGGGCCTTAAATTATCCGCGAAAAAGGACGTCCTTGATATTGTTGGGACGGGTGGGGATGAGCTAAACTCCTTCAACATTTCAACCATTTCTGCCTTTGTCGTTGCGGCTGCTGGTGTTGCTGTAGCTAAACATGGTAACCGGTCAGTATCGAGTAAATGTGGGTCAGCGGATGTATTGGAAGCCTTGGGCGCAAATATTTTCCTAACGGCGGACCAAAGTGCACAAATCTTAGAGGAAACAGACTTCTGCTTTATGATCGCCCAAACTTACCATTCAGCCATGAAACATGTGGCGCCTGTCCGTAAGCAATTAGGAGCCCGTACCATGTTCAATATTTTAGGTCCCTTAGCTAATCCAGCGGGTGCAACCAAACAGTTATTGGGTGTATACGACGAGAAATTAGTGGAACCACTTGCTCAAGTATTAAACCAATTGAATGTGAAACGGGCTATGGTGGTTCACGGTCATGACGGCTTGGACGAAATTACAATTACGGATACCACAACTATTTGTGAAGTCAATGATGGTAAGGTGACTAGCTACTTTATTACCCCAGAACAATTCGGCCTTGAACGTGGTCAATTGAGCGAGCTAATCGGTGGTGATCCAGAAGAGAATGCTCAGATCGCTTTAGATATCTTAAACGGTGAACAAGGTGCCCGCCGCAATATCGTTGTCATGAACGCGGCTTGCTGCCTGTACATGGGTAAAGATGAATTGTCTTTACGAGACTGTGTCCGTCTAGCTGAAGAAATGCTTGATTCAGGTAAGGCTAAAGCCAAATTGGATGAATTTATTGCCGCAACTAACCGAGTTGGTCAGGAGGTCACTGCATGAGCATCTTAGATGAAATCGTCCTTGCCCGGGGAAAAAGGGTAGCCGAGGACAAGCTGAAAACACCTTTGGAAGAATTATTGGTGACTTTACCAGACCGTCATTTGCCACCCTTCGCTTTTGAACAAGCCTTGAAAGAAGGGGACATGTCCTTTATATGCGAAGTGAAAAAAGCCTCGCCATCAAAGGGTTTAATTGCTAAAGAATTCCCTTATGTGGACATCGCCAAAGATTACCAAGCGGCTGGAGCGACGGCCTTGTCGGTTTTAACAGAAGAAGATTATTTCCAAGGGCGCAACCAATACTTACAGGAAATTAGCCAAGCAGTGGATATTCCCATTTTGCGGAAAGATTTTGTGATCGACCCTTACCAAATCTACCAAGCTCGGGCAATCGGGGCGGACGCTATACTATTGATTTGTGCAATCTTAAGTCTAGACCAGTTGGCTGCATACATTTCCTTAGCGGACGAATTGGGCTTGTCGGTTTTAGTGGAAGCCCATGATGCGGATGAAGTCGCCATGGCCATTCAAGCAGGCAGCCGGATTATCGGGGTCAACAACCGGAATTTACACAACTTTGAAGTGGACTTCCAAAATTCGATTCGCTTGAGAAATCTGACACCGGATGACACGGTATTTGTGGCTGAGAGTGGGATTAAGACAGCAGCGGATATCAAATTATTGCATGACAACCGAGTGGACGCGGTTTTAATCGGCGAATCTATGATGCTGGCTGAGGATAAGCAAGCGAAATTAAGTGAACTTAAAGGGGCTTTGTAATGGTTAAGGTGAAAATTTGTGGCTTGAGACGGCCGGAAGATATTGAGGCAGCGAATGTGGCTAAACCAGATTATGTGGGTTTTATCTTTGTGCCAGAAACCAAGCGGTATGTGAAGCCTGACTTAGCGGCAAGTTTTAGACGTGATTTAGCGGCGGATATTCAAACGGTGGGCGTTTTTGTAAATGCCCCAATTGAAGAGATTGTGGCGATTTGTCAGGCGGGGACTATTGATTTAGTCCAGTTACACGGCGAAGAAGACCAGGCTTATATTGCACATTTGAAGGGTCAAGTTGACCAACACATTATCAAATCGGTTGCGGTTGGGGATGAATTGGTGGTAGATCCAAATCAAGCTGACTATTTATTATTCGACAGCGTAAGTCCTAGCCGCGGTGGTTCAGGGAAGATATTTGATTGGCAAATGGTGTCAGCATACCAAGATAAGCCCTTTTTCCTGGCTGGGGGGTTAGGGGTTGAAAATATTGAAGAGGCCTTAAAAGTGGTTCGGCCTTATGCGGTAGACGCGTCGTCGTCACTTGAAACAGATGGGGTCAAAGATCCAGTGAAAATGCAGGAATTCGTAGCGAAAATACGGGAGGTAACACATGACTAATGGTAGATTTGGCGACTTTGGTGGCCAGTATATTCCAGAAACCTTGATGGCTGAAGTGCAACGGGTGGAGGAAGCCTACAATTTTTATAAGAATGATGAGGCATTTCAGGCGGAGTTGACGACTTTATTAAATGATTATGCTGGTCGTCCGTCGCGTTTGTATTATGCAGAGAATATGACGGCTGATTTAGGCGGGGCTAAGGTCTATCTAAAAAGAGAAGACCTGAACCATACCGGGTCGCACAAAATTAATAACGTCCTAGGGCAAGCCTTGTTGGCGAAAAAAATGGGGAAAGCCCGTTTAATTGCAGAAACTGGGGCTGGTCAGCACGGGGTGGCGACAGCAACTGCTGCAGCTTTATTGAAGATGGAATGTGAAATTTTTATGGGGCAAGAAGATACAGACCGCCAAGCTTTGAATGTCTTTCGGATGGAATTGTTAGGGGCTAAGGTTAACAGCGTGGCTAAGGGAACAAAAACCTTGAAGGATGCGGTGAACGAAACTATGCGTGAATGGAGTAACCGGGTAGAGGATACTCATTATGTCCTAGGTTCTGTCATGGGGCCTCATCCATATCCAACTATGGTTCGGGACTTCCAAAGTGTGATTTCTCGTGAAATTAAAGATGAATTCCAGAAAAATCACGGGCAATTGCCGGATGCGGTCATTGCTTGTGTGGGTGGTGGGTCTAATGCTATCGGGACTTTCTACCACTTTATTGAAGACGAAGGTGTTCGTTTAATTGGTTGTGAGGCGGCTGGAAAAGGGATTCATACCACTCAACATGCAGCGACTATGGCCAAGGGGACGACAGGTATTTTCCACGGCATGAAGAGTTTATTCTGCCAAGATGAGTATGGTCAAATTGCCCCAGTTTATTCCATTTCAGCGGGTCTTGACTACCCAGGGATTGGGCCAGAACACGCCCGTTTAAATGAAGTTGGCCGTGCGGAATACGTACCAGTAACAGATGATGAAGCGGTGGCAGCTTTTGAATACCTATCTAAAATGGAAGGGATTATTCCAGCTATTGAATCTGCCCACGCTGTTGCTTACGCCCAAAAATTGGCGCCTACATTGTCACCAGACCAAAGCATCGTGATTTGTCTATCAGGACGTGGGGACAAGGATGTGGCAGCCATTGCCCGTTATAAAGGAGAAGAGATTTATGAGTAAAATAGCTGAAGCATTCCAAGATAAAAAAGCTTTTATCACCTATTTGATGGCAGGCGATCCCAATCTGGACCAATCAGCTGAAAACATCCTAGCTGCCCAAGAAGCAGGGGCTGACTTAATTGAAATCGGAATTCCTTTTTCAGATCCAATCGCTGAAGGGCCAGTCGTAGAAAACGCGAGTGTGCGGGCCTTATCAGCAGGGGTGCGCTTGAATAACGTCTTTGATATGGTAGGTAATTTAAAAGCTAAAATGCATGTACCTTTAGTTTTTATGACTTATTTAAACCCGGTTTTTGTATACGGTTATGACAATTTCTTTGCCAAGTGTCAGGAGATTGGGATTTCAGGTATTATCATTCCTGATTTACCATTCGAGGAGCAGGAGGAAGTGAAGGTTGTCGCAAGTCAGTATGGCATTGAGGTTATTACCTTGATTGCCCCGACTTCTAAAGACCGGATTAAGGAAATTGCCAAAAAGTCAGAAGGCTTCATCTATCTAGTATCGTCTATGGGTGTTACTGGTGTGCGGTCTAATATCTCGACGGATATTTCTGCGATGGTAGCTGAAATTCGTGCAGTTTCAGATATTCCAGTAGCAGTCGGTTTCGGGATTAACCAGCCAAGTCAAGTGAGAGAGATTGCAGCTAAAGCGGATGGCGTCATTGTAGGTAGCGGGATTGTGCGTTTAGTTGAAGCTCACGGAAATGATGCCAAGTCTCACATTTACGACTACGTTCATGAGATGCAGGCAGCCCTAAGGTAGCATTCTCTAGGAAATATTGGTACCAGTTGATGTTTTTGAAGAAAATGCCAATATTTTAACTTAAAAGGTAAGCTACTAAGTTGATGAAGAAAAAATAGCAGTTCAAGGAGAATAGGTGGTGCTGAAGGCAAAAGGTGACTAGTAACGTAAATACCGCTATCCCACCATGAACAATTCACTTAGGCTAAGCCCAACTTGTCTATCTATAAAGGGAGCACATATACTATTTTCCACGAGTGGGTAACCTTTATTACACTTCATTTATGCGTATCTTGAAGCGCATGAAACTGGTACTACAATAGGGCCGAAAGAATAACAAAAAGGCGTTACCCTAAGAATAAGGTAGCGCCTTTTAGAATGCTAAAGAAGATTATTTTTTACGTTTAACTTCGATACGGTAACCATCTGGGTCAGTTACGAAGAAGTATGAAGGTGTGCCTCCTGAAAGACCTTTTAAGTCGCCAGTTTCATAGGCAGAAGCTTTACAAATTTCATGCATTGCTTCTAAATCATCAACAGTAACACCTAAATGACTAAAACCGTCGCCAATTGTATATGGCTCTGCATCATAGTTGTAAGTCAACTCGATTTGGACATTTGAACCTGGTGAGTTTAAGTAGATTAAATCAAATTTATTCTCCGGAAACTCTCTGCGGCTAGCTACCTCAAAATCAAATAGATTTGTATAGAAGTCTAAAGTCGCATCAATATCTCTAACACGTAAACAAATTTCAACAAGTACTTGGCTCATTATAAATACCCCCATTATTTTTGATTAATTTCATCATAACATATATGAGAAATACAGTCGTATGATATGGATTATTCAATTAGGATATGAAGAATTCCGAGTATTATCTCTAAGATGAATATATAAAGAAATAAACTGTGTTTAGTTTAGCAACCTTTCTAAAATGTTATGAAGATGCAACACTTCGACAAGACGAAGAGGGCAGTATTAAATCAAATTTTAGAAAAACTATCTTTAACTGCTTCACAATAACAAACTAAATTGACCACTAATACATCAACTATGTTAGTGGTCATTTGATTAATAAGGTTATAAATATCTTTGAATAACTGGTCTTAACCTGATACTGATTGGGATAGCGATCAAGACCCCTACACCAGATTGTAGAATGTTAGTGAACAAGCCAGCAATCGCTGCAGCAGCCGTACCATATAAGATCCAGCTAGCAATCGCATAACCGACAATCATCACAACTGCGGATAGAACTAAGTATAATACTTTTTCTTTACGGCCTTTATCTTTGGCTAAACCAGCAATATATCCCTGCGCTCCGTGGATAACTGCTGAGAAGATAATCCACTGTGCATAGCCTGAAAGTAAGTCAATTAAACCACCACTCATAGCACCGACTACCAAGCCGCCTATTGGCCCAAAAACCAGTGAAGCTGTGACGATACCTACATCAGCAAATGTGAAGAATCCATTCGATGCAGGAACAGGAATAATGATAAATAAAGAAATGGCTACAACTAATGCCGCCGTAACAGCATAAAATGCATATTGTTTTTTCATATAAATTTCCTCCCTAACCATAGAAAAATAAAAATATTCATTAAATGAAATTTTTATTAGATAATATTTATGATTTTAATCCAATCTTTATCATATCATTTGACGAAAAATAAAGAAAGATATATAAAACGTTTTCATTTTTATCGTAGAAGAAAAGTATAATAGCGGTAACTGGATGAAATTTATTCTTAAAGGATTAGCTATTATCGATTGATTATCATAGATTATTCAATAACTCAAAAAGCCAAAGAATGCTATAAAATGTCAAGGGTTCTTATAAAGCAAAACACATTGCTGTAGCTATGTTATAAAGATGGCATGATTTTAAGGCTACTATAAAGAGATGTATCTAACACTGATATTGAAGAACCAAATATGTACTGGTAATGAGTCTTTCTAAACACCGTCAGCATGAGCTTCTACTACTTTTTAATGTGTAAAATTACCGATTGTTATTCATAAAAAACTATCTAAATTAGAGAAAGTTAACGTGATATGCTATGGTGGGGCCACTATGTTTGAAAAGGAGTAGAGGCAATGGACGTGCCAATTTTATATGAGGATAATCATTTATTATTGGTTCAAAAACCAGTAAATATACCAGTTCAAGGCGACCAAAGTGGGGATAAAGACTTACTTACCCACCTAAAAGAGGATATCAAATACCGCTATCAAAAACCGGGCAATGTCTATTTAGGGTTAGTACATCGACTAGACCGTCCGGTTGGTGGAGCAATGGTATTCGCCAAAACTTCAAAAGCAGCGTCAAGATTATCTAACCAGGTTCGGCGGAATGCTATGGAACGGACCTATCTTGCGGTAGTCAATGGGAAACCGGGACAGGCTAGCAACAGCCTTGTGGATTATCTGTACAAAAACCGGCAAAAGAATAAAGTGTCAATTGTTTCAGAGCACCATAAAGAAGGGAAAAAGGCTGTCCTAGATTATAGTGTTATCGCATCTAAAGACGGACTCAGTCTAGTTAGCGTACAATTACAGACCGGTCGTCCCCATCAAATTCGTGTTCAGCTAGCAGGTATGGGGACGCCCATTTGGGGAGATCAAAAGTATGGTGAACAATATAGTAAAGTAGGCCAACAAATTGCTTTATGGGCGCATAGTCTGACCTTACACCACCCTGTTCAAAAGACACCAATTTCTGTAGAATCACCCTTGCCAGAAGCTTATCCCTGGAATATTTGGTAAATAAGCAATTACGAATGCAAGAAGTACTCCCTAGATAGAGGAGTGCTTCTTGTTTTAGGTTACACTGATTGGGCTATCTTAACTATCTAAGTGCAAACGATGACGCGAGGTGCACTTGTCAACAGGATTTGTCGTGTT
>NZ_JBOEQF010000033.1:0-17311 GCF_050689315.1 Aerococcus sp. L_32 | reverse complement strand
TCCTAAAGGGATTGAATTTGCAGCTAAACACGGTGAAGTGATTTTTAATGCTGCTGGCACCTTAGAAAAAGCCCAAGAGTACTACAAAGCTGTTAAAGACGCTGTAAAAGCCAACGGCCGTGACCCAGAAAAAGTGGTTATTTTACCATCATTATCACCAATTACTGGTGCAACTGAAGAAGAAGTTGCTGCTAACTATGAGAAATTACAACAATTAATCAGCTTGGATGAAGCGCTAGATTACTTAGCACGCTTCTTCGACCACCACGACTTCAAACAATACGATCCAGATGCACCATTCCCAGACTTAGGAGAAGTAGGATCTGACGGATTCCGTTCAACAAGTGACGCGATCAAAGCACAAGCCAAAGAAGAGCACTTAACCTTACGTGAAGTAGCCCTACAAACGGCTACACCAAAAGGAAACTTCTATGGTACATATGATGAATTAGCGGACAAATTAATCTACTGGTTGGAAAATGATGCAGCAGATGGATTCATGTTAAATGAGCAAGTATTTGGGGATGCTTACGACGAATTCTTCGACAATGTATTGGCTAAGATTGCAGAACGTGGCTACTACTCATACGAATATGAAGGGGACACATTACGTGACCACTTGGGATTAGACTTCAAAGAAAGTCGCTATGCTAAATAGAAGGTAAATAATAAAGGAAGTGATTGTGGTGATTGACCGCAAGAGCTTCCTTTTTCCTTTGACAGTTAGAGCTAGATAAAAGTGTTTGAATAGTTGATAAAACAGTAAGTTGGGCGTTTTAGAGTGGGTTCCAGATTTGCGTATAATATTTTAATTTAAAAAAAGAGGTTAGAATCATTGGACAATGATTCTAACCTCTTTTTTTGAGTAAGTTATGAATAGTTTGTGCCGGAACTTGTAATCGGCTCTTTCACCTTTAATCGGCTCCAAATGTCAGACCCGTGCCACTTCAAAAATAAGTTTATGAGCGAGTTTGCGCTACAGCTCTTACTTGCTTAAATGCGTTAGAAGTTACAAGTCTAATCGACATTTGTCGCAACCTTTTTTATACTTCTAACCAATATACGGTGGTTGGTCGCCCGATTGACCCGTATTGGGTTTCTTCATTTAATACTTTGTGGTCGACCAAGAATTGGATGTATTTTCTGATGGTGACATGGGAAAGGGTGGTTTTACTGACCAATTCCTCAATGTCAAAGGGCTCGTCGACTGCTCTAATAACAGTCATCAAATGCTGTAAGGTTTTTCTAGATATGCCTTTTTGTAGGGGTTCGTTATCTAGGTCTAATCCTTGAACGCCTTGTCCGTATAGTGAGTCTAGGCTGGCTTGGTCTAGATGGTCTTTATTATGCAGGACTTGGTGCTTTTGTTTAAAGTGGTGCAGGCTTTGGTGCAACCGCTCAGCATTAAATGGTTTGAGTAGATAGTCAACTGCCCCGTAAGCGGAGGCTGTTTCGACAGTAGCCGCTTGGTTGGCTGCCGAAATAATAATGAATTCGACGGGAATTGACTGATCCCGAATCCACTTAACGAGGTCGAGACCTGACTCATTTTTCAAATTAATGTCTATTAAAACGAGGTCAAAGGGCTGGGTTAGTAAAAATTCTTTACCCTGGTCCAAGTTTTGGGCGATGGCGGTGACTTTGAAGTCGTCTATGGCTTCAACGAAACGCTGATTAATCATGACAACCATTGGATCGTCTTCGACAAGTAGTGTCTTATAATTCATGGGCATCTCCTTGTGTGTAATCAATGCGGATTGAAAAGTTCAGTTGTTGGTCGTGCATGGATAATTCGGTCGTAACCTGTTCAGTCCCCCATGGGTAGTCAGAAAGCCATGTATATAGGTGGTCGACGTCTCCTTGTAGGCGGTAGTTGGTGATGAGTTGGCAACGGTCGGTATCAAAATCAAGTGATAGCCATAAGCGTGAATTCTGACCTAATTGACGTAGTTCCTTATCAATGACAGCGACTGTTTCCATCCATAATTGGTTGGTAGTCGCTTCATAGGTGTTTGGAATTTCATTGTGAATTTCAAGTCGTAAGTCCTTCAAACTTTGTTTTAAAATCCGGTGTTCCCCAATTAAATGGCCAGCAATGGTTGGGTTTTTAACCAACATGGACAGCCGAATCGTCAAATCTTCCTCGTCCTTAATCAATGAAGCCAGGTATTGGTCTAGTGCATCATATTCTTCTAAATCAGTTAAACCGTAAATCACATGCAGGCGGTTCAAGAATTCATGGGCCTGAACTTGTAGCAACTGGGCATATTCAGCAGTTGAATGCAGTTGGTCCAGCAGGGCATAAATCTCGCTGGTGTCCCTAATGATATAAATTTGACCCACCAAGTTTTCTTGTACCAGAATGTCCGCTTGCGAAATCAGGTACTCCTTATCTTGATAGTGGAAGACCGCACTGTGATCGCCGTTCATTTCAGGTAGACTGATCACATTATCCAATTGTGTCTTATTTTCTTTGTCTGGAATTGGAAAATGGCGTAGCGCCTCTTTGTTGGCTAGGGTAATTTCACCGTATTGGTTGGTGACAATAATGGCGTCATGGCTGTAGGCTATCATGGCCGATCTTTCCTCGAAGGCTTTAGCGATTTCCTTTGGTTCCATATTGAAGAGCTCTTTTTTAATAGTATAAGAAACGAAAATCGCGACCGTTACACCGATAGCTATACTAACAATGAGGGCGCTAGTTGTTTGCTGGTCATATTTTTCAGAGAAGACATCAATAGCATGGTTGGTTTTACCAACGACAACGGCCCCAATGACTTGGTCGTCTTGAATAACTGGCGCAAAAGACCGCAAGGAATTACCGAGGGTACCAATCCCTGTTGACACATAAGATTGACCGGTGAAGACATTTTCCTCGTCTCCGCCCGCAAATGGCTGATTAATCAGGTCCGGGTCTGGATGGCTCAAGCGTATAGAATCGGTATTAATGACCACCACATAGTCTAGGTGATATTGGTCTTCGTAGGCATGAGTAAAGTCAGTGAGTGTTTGCGATGTTTGGTTATTTTCTAGGGCAGTGATGATTTCTTCTTCATCCGCTATGTCTTCACCCATGTTTAATAGGTAGCTAGATTCCGTTTCAATGATGGCATCTTTATTTAAGTGACGTGTCATTAAATAAAGGCAGCCCACTGTGATTGCTACCGTTGAAATAATCATTAACATGAGCTTGGTGAGGAGTCGTAAATTATGCCATTTAATCAACTTGGCTGTCCTCCCTTATTTTTTCTCATATTTTCATGCACATTTTCAGCGCATTTCCTATCAAATTTCAGTATAGCCCTTTAATTTATAAAGTTCAAATAAGACTTTAAAAACTTAAATAAAGAGAAAAATTCAAAGATCAGGCATATACTATAGTCGATCAGAAATATATGAGGAGGAAATACAATGTCAGATCTTGCACGGGATGAAAGATCAACAGTGTCAGCGTGGCAGGGCGTCAAAGTCGGCCCCATGCCATTACCCTGGTTTCTCTTATTCGCAGCAATTATTTTAATGGCTGCAGTAACTGAAAGCCTACCTGTTGATATGTTAGGAGGGTTTGGTGTGATCCTAACGCTTGGATGGGCCCTTGGGAAAATTGGGGACACCATTCCTGGCCTAAATAAATTTGGGGGTTCAACCATTCTTTCTATGTTGATACCCGCCGTTTTGGTTTTTTATGGCTTGTTACCAGATAATGCCATTGAATCAGTGACTATGCTGATGAGTGATGCCAACTTCTTAGACCTATACGTCTTTGCCTTGGTAACGGGCTCTATTCTTGGAATGAACCGCCAGGTATTGGTACAAGGATTCGCCCGCATGGTGATTCCAATGTCAGTTGGTTTGGTTTTAGCGATGTTCGTTCCAGCAGCTATTGGCCAACTTGTGGGTATCGGCTTCCAAGAAACCCTATTTAATATCGTAACACCGGCTATGGCTGGTGGTATTGGGGGCGGGGTTTTACCTCTAGCTCAAGGTTATAGTGAAGTTCAAAATATCGATTACGGGGCAATGGTAGCTATTTTGGCACCTGCTTCAATCCTTTCCAACTTCTTCTCGATTGGTGTTGCAGCCATTGTTGGCCGTTTTGGTGAGAAACATCCAGAACTTTCAGGGAACGGCACACTGGTTCGCCAAACACCTTCAAAAGCTGATAAATCAGAGAATATAGCGGCCAAAAAAGAAGAAAAGACGCCGATCAATTTCCAAAGTATCGGTATCGGTTTATTCTTGTTAGTTGCTGTTTATATCTTTGGTAACTTAATGCAAGGTATTATCGGATTACCAGCAGCGGTTATTGTAATTTTTGCTTCTACTTTAATGAAATACTTCCAAGTATTGCCAGCAAGCATCGAAGAGGGTGCTAAGCAATTAAACGGTTTTATTTCAAGTAACTTTACTGCGCCACTAATGGTTGGTTTAGGAATTATCTACTTAGACTTAAAAGCAGTTTTAGATGTTTTAACTTGGCAATATGTAGTGGTGGTACTTTCAGTAGTAATTGTTTTAGGTTTAACCGGGTTTATCCTAGGTAAATTCTTGAATATGTATCAAATTGAATCAGCTATTTTATCCCTAAACCAATCCGCAATGGGTGGTACCGGGAACGTAGCGATTCTAGCGACTACTGACCGTAACAGCTTGATGCCATTTGCTCAAGTAGCTACCCGTATTGGTGGGGCGATTACCATTTCCATCATGATTACTTTATTAAACTTATTCGCATAGACAGTTTTTAGAAAGGACGTATAAATATGACAGACGTAAAACAAGCAGCATTACAATTAAGTGAAGAAAAAGGCGGAAAAATTGAGGTCATCTCAAAAGTGCCAATCACAAACATGGACGAATTAGCTGTTGCTTACACACCGGGTGTAGCAGCAGTAAGTTCAGCAATCGCTGAAAATAAAGAGGATGTTTACCGTTACACTAGTAAACGGAATCTAGTAGCTGTTGTGACTGACGGTTCTGCCGTTTTAGGTTTAGGAAACATCGGCCCAGAAGCAGCAATTCCAGTTATGGAAGGTAAAGCTGCCTTATTCAAAGCTTTCGCAGATGTTGACGCTGTGCCAATTTCATTAGACACACAAGACGTTGAAGAAATTATTTCGCATGTTAAAGCTATTGCACCATCATTTGGTGGGATCAACTTAGAAGATATTGCGGCACCACGTTGTTTTGAAATTGAACGTCGTCTAAAAGAAGAATTGGATATTCCAGTTTTCCATGATGACCAACACGGTACTGCAATCGTTGTTTTAGCTGGTTTAATCAATGCCTTAAAAGTAGCTGAAAAAACGATTGAAGATGTGAAAATTGTGATCAATGGTGGTGGTTCAGCTGGTACTGCTATTGCCAAGAAAATGATCCACGCAGGTGCAACAAATGTAGTTGTATGTGATATTGATGGGGCAATTTCTGAAGATAATCCTGAATTACAAGATCGTCACAAAGAGTTAGCTGCTATTTCTAACCCTGACCACTTGAAAGGTTCACTAGAAGAAGTTGTGAAAGATGCGGATGTATTTATCGGTGTTTCTGCGCCTAACGTCTTCAAAAAAGAATGGATCAAAACAATGAATGAAAAAGCGATTATCTTCGCCATGGCTAATCCAACACCAGAAATTATGCCGGATGAAGCTAAAGAAGGTGGCGCATTTATCGTTGCAACTGGACGTAGTGACTTCCCTAACCAAATCAATAATGTTTTAGCATTCCCTGGTATCTTCCGTGGTGCTTTGGATGCACGTGCAAGTGATATTACTGAAGAAATGCAAATCGCTGCAGCTCAAGGTATCGCAAGCATTATCCCAGATGACGAGTTATCAGTTGAAAACATTATTCCAAATGCCTTCAACCCTAACGTATCTAAAATTGTTGCCAAGTCTGTAAATAATGCAGCAGAGTAAATATAAAAATAGAAGCCTTCGGCATACTGGGTATCATATAACTACCATTTAATTTGGCTTTGTATACGAATAGGATACTCAGTCAAATTCATTACTTCAAAGTTTAAATCATTTAAATTTTGAAGGGTTTGTATGCCAACCTAGACTATGATACCAAATAATATTATTCGATCGATTTACTCAATAATTCACCACCCATTATTCAATTGGTTTACCTCGATTAAATAGACAAAGTCAAAAATCCCTAGATCTATCTGTGATGATATCTAGGGATTTTGTTTGTTATGGGTTGTTTAAATACGTTATTCAGTGACGTTGTACGTAGCTGCGCGGTAGTATTGCGCAACCCCATTTGGTTGGTTGATGACGTTTTCCAAGGCTGGGTCAATTAGGTTTGCGTAGGCTCCTTGGTAGATCGGGCTGACTGCTGCAGCATCTTCTACTAGATATTTTTCAGCGGCTAGGAAGTTATCCCAACGCGCTGCTGGGTCAAGGGCGTTAGTTGTTTTGCCTTCGGTCATTAATTCATCGTAAGTGGCGTCTGAGAAATCACCTGATGATAATGATGAACCAGTCACGAAGTAGTCAAGGAAGGCAGTTGGATCGGCATAAGACGGGTTATAGGTACCGTATACGATGTCAAATTCGCCTGTTCCTGTGATGGCTTGACGGGATTTTAATGGTACGTTACGTACGGTCACCGTTAAACCTGGTAGGTTGGTTTGAAGTTGGGCTTGTAGGTATTCTGATGTGGCTTTTGATGTATCTGTATCAGAAGTTAACAATTCAATTTCAACTGTATCTGTTCCTAAGTCTTCTAAGGCTAAGGCCCATTCTTCTTGGGCAGCTTCTAAGTCAAATGTCATTAGGTCGCCATTCTCTTCACGGAAGTCGATGCCTGTTTCTGGATCAGAACCGAATTCTGATGGAATCCAACCACCTGCTGCTTGTGAACCGTCGTCAAGGATGGCGTCAACAAACGCTTCTTTGTCATAAGCTTGGCTGATGGCGCGACGGAAGTGGACGTTATTTGTTGGACTTGATTGGGAGTTGAATTCCATGTAACCAATCATCCCTTTAGGTTCGATGTGTAAGACTTCAGAGTCTTGGTATTCTTGAACGTAAGGGGTAGTGATTTCAGTGTATTGGAGTTCGCCACCTTCAAATAAGTTCACGTTTGTTGAGTTTTCTTTAGACATTACCCATTCGATTTGATCTAAATCAACATTTTCAGCGTCCCAGTACTCGTCATTTTTCGTTAATGTCCATTCAATTTCAGTTGAATTCCAGTCACTCACTTCAAAAGGTCCGTTATATACGACGTTTTCTGCAGAAGTTCCGTAGTCAGAACCCAATTCAGTGGCCACATTATGGTTGACTGGTAAGTAGTAAGGTGTGGCTAGTAAGTCAGTGAAGTAAGTTGTTGGCGAGGCAAGGGTGAACTCCAATGTTTTATCATCGATGGCTTTAACACCTAGCGTATCCGGTTCAGCTTCGCCGTTTGCGATGGCTTCCGCATTTTCAATGACATAGAATTTATTGGCGTTTCCACCAATAGTTTCAGGTGTAACTGTTTTTTGGTAGGTATAAACGAAGTCTTGTGCAGTTACCGGGTCACCATTTGACCAGTCTGCATCGTCACGGATGGTGAAGGTATAAGTTAAACCGTCTTCTGAAACGGTTGGCTCCTCAGCTGCAACCCCTAATTCGTTACTACCCTTATCAGCGGGGCGGTATAAACCTTCCATTACGTTGGCAATGGTATTTTGACTTGGCGAATCCGTTGAAGAAATACTATCAAGTGACGCCA
This sequence comes from Aerococcus sp. L_32, assembly GCF_050689315.1. Lineage (NCBI taxonomy): Bacteria > Bacillati > Bacillota > Bacilli > Lactobacillales > Aerococcaceae > Aerococcus > Aerococcus sp. L_32. The sequence goes on along the minus strand of NZ_JBOEQF010000033.1, from coordinate 9,583 downwards.
GTTCGCCGTTCACCGTCACCTTGATGCTTTTAGCTGCTTCCTCATTATCCGTCGTTGTGCCACCATTCCCACATGCCGCAAGCACCAATGACAATGCCGTTAATGAGAGAATACCCAATTTCTTATTCATAAATCTCAACCTCTTTTCAATTTAGTATAGTTATCCCAATCATTATAACTTATCATTTGTGAAAAAAGGAATATATTGCCTACTATCAGACTTACCAAAAGACGGTCATGATTGATAAGAAAAATCAAGATAAGAGAGCCGACCTTTACTTTTTGGAGGCTAGAAATCAATTTTTTAGCCTTTGTTAGATAGAAAAAGAGACGCGAACACATCACGTCTCTGGATATTACATAATCATCTTAAAAGAGGATAAAGAGACTTTTACACCTTATAGTCGAGTTCACTCAACCAGCTCAAGTCTGCTTCAGACTATGTTGCAGTACACTTTGTGTGATAGGTCCTTAGTCTTCAGGCATTGTTGAGCTTAGCGGTTTCGCTCTCGTCCTCGTCTTTTCCTTTCGTCCATTTGGGCTTCTAGTTTCAAGCGATTAGCAGTTGAATGTCTGAACAATTCTTTTAATTGCTCACGGTCTTCGATGCGAATGGCGTCTTTGATCAGGTTTAACTGTGCTTCAAAGTCTTGAATCGATCGTAAAAGGTAATGCTTATTATCGATAAAAAGTTCGCTCCAAAGGTCTTCGTTAATTTTGGCGATACGGGTTAATTCTGGGTATGAGTCACCTGTGAATTTACCGGTTTCGCGTTTTTCATGGTCTGAGTTCATCAATGCAATCGCAATAGCATGTGGCAGTTGCGAGGTGAATGAAATCATTTGGTCATGGAAGCTAGCTGAAACGCGATTGATTTTACCGAAACCCATTTCAGTGGCTAGGGCTTCTATTTTGCCCAAAGTTTCTTCATTATTGGCTTCAGTTGGCGTAATCAGGAAGTTAGCGCCTTGAAATACCGACCCTTGTGCGTAGGCAATCCCTCGGTTCTCCCGACCTGCCATTGGGTGGGTGTAAACAACTTCGATATTTTCAGGTAAAATAGTGGCCATTTCAGCCATAAAGGTTTCTTTGATTCCGGTTGTATCCATTAAGATGCTACCATCTTTAAAGAAATTACGGTTAGCTTGGGTAAATTTTACGGCAGTTTTTGGATACAAGGCTATAATCGTTAAATCTACTTCAGGCAAGATGCCTTCACCTGTTAAGAAACCCTCCTTGATGATACCCATATTTACTGCAGTATCAAGTGTTTCTTGGTTATTATCAATTCCATAGATATCTTGATAACCTGCAGTTTGTAATGCCTCTGCAAAGGAACCACCAATTACACCTAAACCTACTATCCCAATTTTCATCTTGATACTCCTAACTGTATTCTCATATTTTATTATTCCATGATAACATGTAGACTTATACATTTGTTAGCTTTTCTCTGGAAAATATAAGGTAAACATTGCATAATTTACACATTAACGTATATAAAAAAAGAAAATACAAGTGGTTAATCTGACTTCAACTCTATTTTAAAGATGAAAAAAGCCAATGCAGTGGGATGCATTGACAGTCGTAAATAAATTGAGATGAATACGTACGCGACATATCTACTCTATTTATATTATTGCATTTTTTGTTACTTCAAGTCAAACTATTTTTTGATAACTTTGAAATCTTTTTTAGCAAGTAGATAAGCACCACCCCATAATGCGATTATTGCGAGTGGTACTGCAACAAAAATATACCAAGCTAAAGTATATGAAGTTGCTTCTGCAATTGATGCAGCCATTAATGAACCAAACATCATCCCTAAGAATAAGAACTGGTTTACTAAGCCGAATACACGAGGGTAAGTTTGTGCTGGGAAAATTGCAGAGATTAATAAAGGTGCAAGTACTGTACCATTTGCATTACCTAAACCAAATAAGATTGCTAATAGGATTGCAAAGCCATAAGAGGTCGTATTAGCTGCTAAGAAATAAGCAATTGCTAACAGGATAGATGACCAAATGGTTGCTATAACAGTGCAAGTTTATCTGCAATAACACCCATAGATAATTTACCTAAGATACCAACAGCAGAATAAATAGAGATGATTGCAGCACCTTGTTGTGCACCATGTAAACTTTGCATGAATGGGGGGAATTGATCTAAACCACCGTTGTTAGCTAGGCCGACAAATACAGCACCTAATAGTAATAAAATGAAGAATGGCTTACGTAATGATTCTTGCATAGTGAATGGTACGCGGGCATTTAATTCAACATCATGGTCATGATGATTATTTAAGTTATCAGCACCTAAAGCTTCTAGTCCTTTATCTTCAGGTTTCGCAACGAAAATGAATTGGCCAATACCTAAAGTAATGATTAACATAATGGCACCATATGTCATATAAGTAGCACGCCAACCAATAGCGTTAATTAAGCTCGTCACGATGGGGCTCCATATAATCCCTCCAACCCCTAAACCTGCAAGGGCAATAGATAAAGCTAAACCACGTTTTTCAACAAACCAGGTGGATATTAAAATGGACATAGCCATAGCCGAGCTAGTTAAGAAGCCAAAACCTACAACGATAGACAATAGATAAAACATCCAGACATTCGTTACCAAGCCAAATGCCATGTAAGCTAAACCATAGATAAGTGAACCGATTAAGAATACTTTTTTGAAGTTTTTTGCGAGTAAGCCTGATACCCAAGATGACAATAGGACTGAAATACTTAAAATTAAAGTATTAGAGATTGAGAATTGGCTACTAGAGATATTTAGAGCATCTGTGACAGAATTTTGATAAATATTTGCGATTGCAACACCTGCTGGTCCAGTAACCACCAGGACTAAAACCGCACCGATTACTATTTTCCAACCATAAAATATCTTATTACTTTTCATTCATTCCCTCCTATATTTATAAAGTTGATTTAGACAGAAATTAAAGCAAGAAAAAAACCAGTGCACAAAAATTGTTATTTTTGCACATTGGACTTCTCTTGCTTGTGAAATCTTTTCTAATACAATTTAATTATACACCGTTATATATTATCTTTTCAACTTTTTTCTACTAACGAAAAATCTTTTTTAGCATTTATAAAAATTGCATTTATTGTCTATTTTGTAATTGGTATATTTTAAATCGAGTCATTTTTAATGAAATTTATCATATTGTTAATATATTTCTTTTTTCACGCTATGATACAATAGACTTAAATATATAAATGACGAAAGCAATCTGCTGAATATTGCATGATCAAAGGAGAATTAAGATGGCTATTCTAGTTACAGGTGGTACTGGTTATATCGGTTCCCACACAACAATTGAATTAATCCAAGCCGGCTATGATGTCGTGATCGTGGATGATTACTCAAACAGTAAACCGGTCGTTTTAGAACGAATTGAAGAAATTTCTGGTGTGCGTCCACGCTTCTATGAAGCAAACGTATTAGACAAAGAGGCATTAACCCATATCTTTGAAGTAGAAAATATTGAAGCAGTGATTCATTTCGCAGCCTTCAAAGCAGTAGGTGAGTCTGTTGCTAAACCGATTAAATATTATGATAATAACCTAGGTGGATTGGTATCAGTTCTAGAAGTTATGCAAGAATTTAATGTGCATAAAATTGTGTTCTCTTCGTCTGCTACTGTTTACGGTATGGACAACGAGTCACCATTAACTGAAGACCTACCAACAAGCGCAACTAACCCATATGGTTATACTAAGGTCATGAATGAGCAAATTTTACGAGATTTAGCTGTGGCCGATGATCAGTGGTCAATCATGATTTTACGTTACTTCAATCCAATTGGTGCGCATGCATCAGGTTTAATCGGAGAAGATCCAACAGATATTCCCAATAACTTGATGCCTTACATTACTCAAGTAGCTATTGGTAAACGCGACCACCTATCAGTATTCGGTAGTGACTATCCTACGCATGATGGTACTGGTGTACGTGACTATATTCACGTAGTTGATCTAGCAAAAGGACATGTTGCTGCAATTAAACATGCCCTAGCACATGAAGGTGTTGAAACAGTTAACTTAGGTACCGGTATTGGTTATTCGGTCTTAGACTTAGTTAACACATTTGTGGAACAAAATGGGGTCGAAGTGCCATATGAATTAGTGGACCGCCGACCAGGTGATGTTGCTGCGAATTACGCAGATGCATCTTATGCTAAAGCATTATTAGGCTGGACAGCAGAACATGATCTAGCAGATATGTGCCGTGATTCATGGAAATGGCAATCAAATAATCCAAACGGTTATGACCAGGACTAATTAGATGAATTTAAAGGGAGCTTGCGAAGAAATTCGTAGGCTTCTTTTTTAGCTATGCGAAGAGGAGGTAATAGTTATATTCTGTTAATTGGAATTATTGATTTTTTGTAACACAACTGCAATCTATGGGTAATCTATAAGTTAAATTGTATGGGTATTTTATGCTATAATATGAAGCAAATGCTTTAGGATTATGGCGTTTATTTTTGAATATGCGCATTATAGTTGGGATTAACTTATTTTAAGCGTATACGATATGTGGTAAAAGGTGTGTAGAATTTTTACAGCACATTTGACCACATAATTTCTTTTTTATAAGGTGGGGGAAATACTATGCCAGCATGGCTAGGTGAATTTATTGAAAAATGGCAGTCACAATCTAGAACGACGCAATTTACGGTTGTAGGTATTGTGATAGCTGCTGTCGTGTTGATGATTATTCCGTGGAGAGCGTCCGCTGAAGAGGGTAATCCTTTAGGTGTACAAGTGGATTCACAGCCATTAAGCGGTTTGGACTATTATTCAGCTGAACCATTAACGACTAGTGGAAACGGATCGGGTGTATCTTTAGGTGATTCAAGTGTCGAATCTAGTGAATCATCATCGGTTGCATCATCTGTGGAATTAACCAAAAATGCAGACTACAGTACAGATTTAGCAAGTTTAACAGCGGAATATGAAGCGAATTCAGCATCATTAGCGCAATCAAGATCAAATGATCCTTCTTATACAGCACCAAGTGTATCATCTAGTTCTTCATCATCTTCGTCATCGACTTCTTCAAGTGCTAGCTCATCTTCATCATCAGATGACAGCTCTAGTGAAAGTAGTCAGACAGATACAGCCGGCACGTACACAGTTCAATCAGGTGATAATGCGTACCGAATTGCAACCAATAACGGTTTAACCTTGGATGAATTTCTATCATTGAACGGTAAAACAGAAGCTTCAGTGACCCCTGGTGAAGTAGTTCGTATACAATAAGTGAATTTTATGTGAGTTTGTTCGTAAGAAACGGAGTATTCGGTCGAATTTACTAGCAATTATAGTGAAAAAGTTGTACCATTATATAGGTGTTTTTTCAAATAAGTCAGATTTATAAGCGATTTATAACTAATATCGAATAATTTGTAGTATAATATATATAAGTAAGGAGGGCTGAACATGGAAGAATTAAAAATTGCGAATGCACAGCCACGCGAAGCGGCTCGACAAAAAGCAACACAAAATGCAGCAGAGATCCTTTTAGAAATTCGTAGCAAACGCGGTATTTCTCAAGCACGTCTAGCTGAAATCTCTGGACGTAAACAAAGTTACATCTCACGTGTAGAATCAAGACAACAAAACATTTCATTAGCAACGTTACAAGAAATCGTTGACGCTGTTGGCGGAAACCTAGTTGTTAAAGTTGAATTATAATCCTGATTGATTAGTAGAATAACATAGAAAAGTCGTATTCGTTTGTGGCCCTGAAGTTCCACGAACAAATGCGACTGTTTTTATATCAAAAAGGGTGGGGCAGAAAACGTCTCACCCTTTAAAATACTCAAAAATCATATCTTAGATTGTATGATTAAGGTAATTATAAAAACATTGTTTTTCCATCGTCTCTTGCCTGAACGCCCTGGATCACATCTTATTCTTAAGGTAATAATAGAGAAAGTGTAAGCCGAGGACGTAGCAGAAATGACTAAATATAACTAAAAGATAGGCTGGAATTTGATTGTCACTAGATAGTCTTCAGCTCATGGCTTTAAAATTTACACCGTATAGAATTAAGCCTACGGATTATGAATAAATAGCATATCAAAGAAAAGATTCAATAAAAAATGGCGTATAAAAAAGAGACTTGGACAAATTGCCCAAGCCTTGTGTTATTGCGGTGTGATTATGCGTCTACTGGTTCTGTTGTATAAATATCTTGAACTTGACGGTTAACATAGCGGCCTGAAACAGCAGTGTGGAAGATCTTGTGTCCTTCTTCATTCACAAACGCGTCTGAAGCGATAAAAGCATTTAAGGCTGCTTCTACAGTTGTGGCATCTAAGTTTGCTTTAGGATTTTTAATAGTAACAGTACGTGTTTTGTTGTCAGCAGTTTTAAACTTTAATTCGAATACATTTGTTTCTTCAATCATAAGAATCCTCCTCTAGGACAATAGGGACATGTAAATGGCTTATTAGTGACTAGGCAACAGTGTAGCGTTCAACTGCTTCGGCACCTGTAAAGGCGTCTTCGATTAAGTCAGAAAGGGCAAGTGCTAAAGCATTTACTTTATCTGTATCTGGGTTTTCAATTAAACCATTTAAAGTAATGCGTGTTTCTTTATCCGTTTCCACGTTCAAATAAGTTAATTCTAATTTGGCAGATTCAAAGTTTTTCATAGGTATTCCCTCCAAGTTTTGTTTTGTAAGCCCTCCGGATGACTTACACAAATAAGAACGACCTCAAGGAGAAAAGTGACAAGGGAATAGCGGAAATTGTTGCCAAAACTTTTCCTGTGCTAAAATATATAGCGTATACAAGGATTTTTGAGGAGGGAAGCGTGCATGACTGGAAAAAAACGACGCCCCATGAAGCTGTCTGACATTGGTAATACAAAGCAATCGTCAAAAGTAGCAGTCGATAAAAAAAGTAAGCAGGACTCTTATACAAGAAAAAAACATTCATATAATGACCCTAGTGAAGGGGGACAATCCCCTAGCTACCAGAAAAAGGCAAGGGTTAAACAAGCGCCCCGTCATCAAACGTCAGAGAATGTTGAAAATTCTGCTTTAAGTGCCAATAACTTAGCCTCTGATTTACTAGCCAAAGCTGAGGGATTGCGAGCTCAGAAAGCGGATACCCTTTTTCAGGAGGCGGAATTACCGGCTGAATCTTCGGAAGATGAGGTGGTTGCTGGGGAAATCACTTTGATTGAAGTTCAGAAAAAGAATAAGAAGCGGTTCAATGTGTATATCAAGGGTCAATTCGCTTTTGGGATCAGTGAGAATACTTTGGTCAAATTTGCCTTGCATAAGGGGCAGGTATTGGATAAGGATTTTATTGCGGATATCCAGCAAACTGATAAGGAAGATTATGCCTACCAGCTTGCGGTCCGATTTTTGAGCCACCAGTTACGGTCTGAAAAGGAAGTTCGGGCTAAGTTAACTGAGGAGGAAATTGAGCCTGAGGTGATGGAGAAGGCGGTTGCTAAGTTGAAAGAGGTCAAGCTGATCGATGACACTATGTTCGGTCAGGCCTATACGCGAACGGCTATGAATATCAATAAAAAAGGACCGAATGTGATTGCTCGGGAGTTGAAAAATAAGGGACTTGGGGAAGATGAAATTGACCAGTCCTTGAATGAATATGACCGGGACACTGAGGTTGAAAATGCTTATGCGATTGCGGAAAAATATTTTCAAAAGCAGTTGCGAAAAGCATCACACCGAAATGCTAGCCAAAAGACCAAACAATACTTGGTGCAAAAGGGTTTTGACAGTGATTTGATTCAAGAGTTGATGCAGCAACTTGCTGACCATTACCAGGATGAGGACCAGGAATTGGCTGTCTTACAGAAAGACTTGGAAAAATATATGCGCCGGTATAAGAAACTTTCGGGCCGAGAATTGACCTTTAAAGTGAAGGGGATGCTCTACAATAAGGGGTATCCTTCAGAATTAATTAATCAGGCGCTTGAGATTTACGATGAAGAAAATGGATAAATGTTATCATAGGTAAATACGAGAAAAATATATAACAGAGATAGAGGAGCAAGCAAAGTAGTGACTGAAGTAAATCAAGATATCGACCTGTCTTTATATATGAATGTGTCGGCTATCCAAGACTTGGGGCCGGTAGTTGAAGGTGTCCAAGTTTGGGGGCCAGCTACCAACCAGGACTTTAGAAAGACTTTTCTAGACTGGTATGACAAGGAAAGCCGCCGTCTACCTTGGCGGGAGTCTAAGGACCCATACCGGATTTGGGTGTCAGAAATTATGTTACAGCAAACTCGGGTAGATACCGTGATTGGCTATTATGCCCGCTTTCTGGCTGCTTTTCCGACTATCAAAGATTTGGCGGAAGCAGAAGAGGACCAATTGTTGAAAGTTTGGGAAGGTTTGGGTTATTACTCAAGAGTCCGCAACATGCAGGCAGCGGCCCAACAAATTATGGCAGACCACGACGGGATTTTCCCAGATAATTTAGCCGACATCAAAAGGTTGAAGGGGATTGGTCCTTATACAGCAGGTGCCATCGGGTCTATCGCCTTTGGTATCCCCGTGCCAGCCATCGACGGCAACGCCATGCGGGTCATTTCTCGTTTGTTTATGATCAACGCAGATATTCAAAAGCCAGCTAACCGGAAGATTTTTGAAGCGGTAGGCCAATATTTAGTGGATCCCGACCGTCCAGGAGACTTCAATCAGGCTATCATGGATCTCGGTTCATCATTTGAAACGCCGAAGAAAGCCATGCCCGAATTGTCGCCATTGCGCGATTTTACAATGGCAACCCTGACCGGGACCACGGACAACTACCCAATTAAAAGTAAGAAAGCCAAGGCCAAACCCGTCTATTATCAGGCCCTTATCTTGCAAAATGCTAAAGGACAAGTATTGATTGAGAAAAGGACGCAACACAAATTGCTGAATAACTTGTGGACAGTGCCTTTAATCGATTTGGGGACAAGTGCCAACCAAGACCTGCCAGCAAACGAGAAAACGGCCTTTTTAATAGCTGAAAGTCAGGAAGCTTACGGGATTTCGCCTATATTCATGCGTAAGGAAGTCGGCCAAGTTAAACATGTCTTCACCCATTTGATTTGGCATATCCAATTAACCTATGGGCAATTAAAGCCAGGGGACGAAAAGAAAATCAATGATATGATTACTTCTGGTGAGGCGGATTATGCCTGGGTAGCGCCCTATCAATTTGAAGACTATGCCTTTCCAACTGTGCAAATGAAAGTTTGGCAAGCTTATGAAGATTATCAAAAAGACAATCACCACAATACTAAATAATCAAAAAAACAAATGGCTACGACTTTTGCTGTCGTAGCCATTTGTTTAAATTGTCGTGAATATTCAGGATGGATGAAGTCTTATAGGGTGGTGGTCCAGGGCAGGGCCCACACCGCTTGCTTAAAATCACATCTCTTTTATTTCACCACAGTCTTTATCTACATATTGACTATTACTATGATTTATTTTTTGCGTTTGTGACTTAACTGACAATAGCGTTCGTACCAAATATCTACATACTCTTTAGAAAAAGGCCCTTTTTCCTCATTAATCCAG
>NZ_JBOEQF010000032.1:0-17643 GCF_050689315.1 Aerococcus sp. L_32 | reverse complement strand
GTTCATATTATTTTCCTCCGTATTTTATAAGTCTAATAAGTGACCCATTTTTACTTTTTTAGTGATTAAGTAGTTTTCATCATCCGGATTAGCAGCCATTTCAATACTCACGCGGTTCGCTACTTGGATACCAGATGCTTCTAATTGTGCGATTTTATCAGGATTGTTGGTCATAAGGTCAATGGATGTCACACCCAGTTCCCCTAACATTTGTGCAGCCGTATGGTATTCCCTTAAATCATCCGGAAAACCTAAAGCGTGGTTGGCTTCGACAGTGTCTAGCCCTTCTTCTTGTAACTGGTAGGCTTTTATTTTATTGATTAAGCCAATGCCACGACCTTCCTGTCTTAAATATAAGAGAACGCCTTGGCCAGCTTCGTTGATTTTCCGTAAAGCTTCATGTAATTGCTCTCCGCAGTCACACCGGTTTGAGCCCAATACATCTCCCGTTAAACATTCAGAATGCAAGCGCGTTAGGACCTGTCCCTTACCTGAAACATCCCCTTTTACCAAAGCTACATGTTCTTGATTATCTATGTCGTTGATAAAAGTATGGATAGTAAATTCACCAAATTTTGTCGGCATTTTAGCTTGTGATACATGGTGGGTATGACGCTCAGTTTTCATCCGGTAATCTTGTAAGCCTTTAATGGTGATGACTGGCATCTGCCACTTCTCTGCTTGCTCAAGCAATTCGGCTTGGCGCATCATTGTACCGTCTTCGCGCATAATTTCTACACAAACACCCACTGGATTCAGCCCAGCTAATTTCATCAAATCAACCGTTGCTTCTGTATGACCGTTTCGCTCCAAGACACCATTTTCTTTCGCCACCAATGGGAAAACGTGGCCCGGACGGTTAAAGTCGCTGGGTTGGCTATTCGGATTTGCTGCTTCACGCATGGTTAACCCGCGTTCAATTGCGGACACACCTGTGCTTGTCTCTTTATGGTCAATGGATACCGTAAATGCGGTTGTATGTGGATCTGTATTATCCTCCACCATTGGCGACAAATTCAAACGACTAGCTATTTCCTGACTCATTGGCTGGCAAATTAACCCTTTAGCATGAGTCGCCATAAAATTAATATTAGCTGTTGTTGCAAACTCAGCTGCACAAATTAAGTCTCCTTCATTTTCTCTATTCTCATCATCCAAAACCATAATGATTTGGCCTGCTTGTAAAGCTGCTAATGCGTCTTCGATTGTTGAAAAATCCATCTATACCCGCTCCTTCACTGTAAATTGTTCAATATACTTGCCAACAATATCATTTTCTAAATTCACGATAGTGCCTACTTGATAGGTTGAAAAGATTGTTTGTTCACTGGTGTGAGGAATGATTGATACTTTAAATGTATCTCCTTCAACTCCAGCAACTGTTAAACTTGTGCCATCAATAGCAACAGATCCCTTCATGATGATGTAGCGCATTAATGGTTTACTTGTTTGAATCGTGTACCAATTAGCGATACCATCCGCCTCAATTGCGGTGATTTTACCAATACCATCAATATGTCCACTTACAATATGACCACCAAATCTCGCATTTGCCTTCATTGCCCGTTCCAGATTCACGCGGCTATTGTTAGCAATACCTTCTAAAGACGTTTTCGCAATCGTTTCTGGCATCACTTCAACTTGGAAATTAGTATCGGTGTAATTCGTCACGGTAAGACAAATGCCGTTGACACTAATAGAGTCACCTAGATTGACATCGGATACTATTTTTTCCGAGGCAATGGTTAAAAGAAGTCCTGCATCATTGTTGATGGCCTCGATACTTTCAATACGGCCAATATCTTCGATAATTCCTGTAAACATTTAATCCACCCTACTTTCTATCAAAAAGTCCTTACCTAATGGCGTGATTGCTTGGATATAACTTGTGAGCGCTTGGTCCATATGTGGAAAACCGAAACCACTGATAGGACTATACTGGTCAAAACCACCAATAACTTTAGGACCAATATAAGTGTGGATTTCCTGGATTAAACCAGCTTCAAGTAGCGAAGCATTTAGTTTTGATCCACCTTCAACATAAATACTTTGAATACCTTGCTGGCCTAGTTGGGTGATTAAATCAAGTAAATCTACCTTGGCATTCTTTTCCTTCACAATTAATAGCTGGCAACCGGCTGCTTGATAGGCTTGGTGATCTTGTAGATTCTGATTAGTTGTCGCAATAATTGTAGGCGTTTCCTTAGCAGTTTTGACTAATTGGCTGGTTAAGGGGAGCTTCAGGCTACTATCACAAACGATACGGATAGGATTAATCCCCCCAAAATCGTCAATTCGAACAGTTAACGCTGGATCATCCGCAAGCACTGTCCCAATCCCAACCATAATGGCTTGGTTACTGTGGCGTTGGTAATGGACATGGTCACGTGCAGTTTTGTCCGTTATCCACTGGGAATCCCCAGTGTAAGCAGCTGTTCGACCATCAAGGGTCATGGCATACTTCATGGTGACGTAGGGTTGCTTACGGGTCATAAAATAATTGAATTTACGGTTAAGATCTTCACTTTCTTCAGCCAAAAGACCCGTTTCTACTTCAATATGGTGGTTTCTTAATTCCTGGATGCCTTTTCCAGCAACTAGTGGATTCGGATCAGTTGCAGCAACCACCACTTTTTCAATACCCGCCTCTATAAGGGCATGGGTACAAGGCGGCGTCTTGCCGAAGTGGCAGCAAGGTTCAAGGGTTACGTAAATCGTTGCCCCCTTGACATCATGGCCTTTTTCAAAAGCGTCTTTTAAGGCTTCTCTTTCCGCATGGAGACCGCCGTATTGCTTGTGGTAACCTTGGCCAAGAATCTGATCATTTTTCACAATGACTGCACCCACCATGGGGTTCGACTTGGTCCAACCTCGGCCTAGCTTAGCCAAATCTAGCGCTTTTTGCATATAGTCTTTCATTCACTCATCCTTTCCTAAACAACAAATAATCCAGTCAGAGTGACGAAAAAAAGCCCTAGAAATAAGATTCCTAGGGCACACAAATAAACTATAGACTTATAGTAATTGTTTATTTTGATTCTACTCTTCTTCCATCCAGACTTTACTGTCGGTCTCGGAATTACACCGAGTCAGCCCCTAATTAAAGGAGGTCGCGGACTTTACCGCCGGTCGGGAATCACACCCTGCCCTGAAGATTTTATTTGAATGTTTATGGTGATATCATACGGTATTAAAAAGAAAATGTAAACCCAAACGTGTTTTTTAAACAAAAAATATATACTATAGAGTATTTATTTTTTGTGATTTGATAAAAAAATTTCCTTTACTTGGCCATTTTTACCCAAGTATAGTTTGCCAAACTCATCAATTAAGCCATGGAATTCCTGGGCTTCCTCATAATTGAAGTCATCCGGTAAGTTAATTTCTTGGTAAAGGCTTTGATAGGTTGTGTACGAATTTCCTGTCAACCAACTGAATAATCGCCTAGCGTAGGCATCAGCGATAAACGCTGGTTGATCAAAAATATAAACTCGGAAGACATCCCCCGTTTCAAAGCCTATGCCTCGAATTTTCAATAATTCGCTCCTTAGATGGTCGCCGTATTGGTCGGAAATCGCTTGATAATCCCAATTATGGTCATTAAACCACTCAAAGGTTGCCTGTATCGTTCTTGCTTTATTACGGTAGAAGCCACTGGGGCGAATAAGTATTTCTAAGTCTTCTACATTTAGTTTTAAAATCTCCTCCGGCAAAAAGGCGGTTGCTGCTTTTAAATTGTTTAAAGATTTATCCACATTTCGCCAATTAGTGTTCTGTACTAAAATAGCACCCAGAATGATTTCTACTTTACTTTCTGCGGGCCACCATCCTTGTGGGCCCATTTCTGTGAATAGCGTGTCATATAATTTTCTGATATTGATTTGTTTCATAGTGCTCCCTAAATTTGGTGTTTCTCTAGCTTATACCGGTCAAAGCCTTCCAAAGCCAGCAAGGTAATTTTGCGGTCGATACCACCTGCATAACCAGTCAATGCACCATTAGTGGCTACAACCCGGTGACATGGAATTAGAATCGAGATAGGATTGTGGCCAACAGCGCCGCCAGCTGCACGAGCTGAACCCCTTTTCCCAGGAGCATTTAAAGCAACTTGATCAGCTAATTCCTTATAGCTAGTCGTTTGGCCGTAAGGGACATGAATCAGTGCGTTCAGGATTTGCTTACGGTAAGGCGTTACTTCAGGGGCTAGAATAGTTGGATCAAGTGTGGGATTTTCACCAGCAAAATAAGCATCTAACCAATTTTTTACTTGCTTTGTCACTGGCGTTTCTCCTTCTATCATAGTCTGTAAGTCGTATTTACCACCAAAGTATCTTTGATCACTAAACCACAATCCTTTAATCGCATGTTCATCATTCACGATAGTCATTTGACCAAGTGGTGAGGTGTAAGATGATTTGTAATACATCGCATTTCCTCCTTAGTGTAATAGGCGCCAAATGTAAAAAGTAGCATAGGCAGACCAAGAACCCCAATCTTTTTGTAGAGATAGTAGTCGCTCTTTATCAGGTTTAATATCGAGATTTTCAATTTGTTTGATCCCGTTTAATAAGCCAATATCTGCCATTGGGAAGGCATCACCGAGTCGTAAGCAGCGCATCAGTACATAATTGGCAGTCCATGGACCGATACCACGAACTTTTGTCATCTCTTTCTCAGCTGCTTTGGCAGTTTGAAATTGTTGATAATAGATTTTTGACATTTTTCCAGCGGTAATTTGCTTTGAAATTTCCATTAGATACTCAGCTTTTCTCTGAGTTAGTTTTAGTTGGCGAAGATCTTCAACAGTGGATTGGACAATCGCTTCTGGTTGTGGGTAAATCCAGTAAGTTTCCCCTTCGAAGTTGATCGGTTCTCCATATTTTTCTGTAAAACGACGTTTCAAGGTATACGCGTAGATTAGGTTAATTTGTTGGCCAAGAATGCCCCAAGTGATGACTTCGTAAAAGTCAGGCATGCCAACTAATCTTAAGCCATAAAAATGCTGGGTCAGGTTACTTAATAGTGGATCATTTTCCGCCATAATATAAAAATCGGTGAGGTCAGTATCTAAATCAAACCAGTCACGGATATAACGCGTGATATAAAATTTCGCGTTGTCAGTCCACTTTAGGTCATTTAAAATCCGCACTTGAAGATATTCTTGATTTGTATCTGGACTAATTTCACATAAGTAAATTTCTCCATCCACCTTGTAGGCTCTTCGTAATTTACCGCCTATCATCTTGTACATCACTTCGTTAGTCGTTCGGCTTAAATACCCCATAATCGATGACCAAGCGCATATTTCTGGTAAATTAATTTGTAGCAAGTCTGACGTCATCATCCCACAACTCCTTTAACTAAATCCATTTTAACATCATCTATTGCAAATAAATAACACTATCTGGCTTTTTAAATTTCGGGACTAGTATAGTAAACTGCATTTCAACAACAAAACCCTAGCTATCACTAGTTTAGAGTGATAGCTAGGGTATTTAAATAAAGTATTATAGTTTTATAAATCTCTTCTGTTCTTTGGTTGCAACATATCCTTTATGCTGATAGAACTGATGTGCTTTTACTCTTTCAACACCCGAATTCAACCGAATAAAGTTATATTGTTTGAGATTTTTCTCCTGTTCCAACACGTCCATCAACTCACTACCTATACCTTGTCCTTGATATTCAGGTAAAACCGCTAGTCCTAGAATATTAAAGCCAGAATCTGAATATAGTGTATGATATACCTCAGCTTGAATGAAACCAACTACTCTATTTTCTTTCTCAAAAACTTTTGTAAAATGATTTTGAATGTTTAAAATATTTGATGCTACTTTTTCAATTGTAACGTTATATCCTAAACTAACCCTAGCTATTAGAGCAATCGACGATGCATCTTCAACTTTAATATCTCGTATCATATATCCTCCCATCATCAAATATAAAGTTATATTATTATCACTGTATAAACAACACCATTAATGACTTCAAAAAAGTAGAATTCAAATTATTTACTCCGCATACTGTGCAATACCATTACCAAAGGACCAGTTCTCTTTATTTACTTCTACTAAGTTGATAAAGACATCTTCTTTGCGAATATCTAATTGGCTATTTAATTTATCAGCAACTGTCTTGTATAAAGCTTTTTTCAACTCAGTTGTACGTCCCTCATTCATTGTGATTTGAATGATTACGATACCTTCTGTACGGTCAACACCTAGATAATTGGTAGAAAATATCAGTTCTTCAGCTTTTAAATCATTAACAACCACGAACTTATCTTCTTCAGGGATTCCAATCGTTTCAAGCATAGATTCGTAAACTAACTCACCTAGTTGTGATTTGAATTCTGCGGTCTTACCTTCTAATAGATCGATTCTAACTAATGGCATGTAGCACACTCCTTATCTTTTTGCGTAATATTATTATATATGAAAATTTAATTAAATTGCTAGTTTCACCTTACAACAACTTTTTAGAAGTACCGTACTATACATTGTTTGATATATGTAAAGGAATATCTTTTTATAGAGACTGGTTGATTTCTAGCATAGAAAAACCGATAACGCTTTTAAGGTCATCGGTTTTCTTGATTTAACTATTGTTTGTACTTTTTATGCATTTCATGTTTGCTTTATTCATTTGGATCGCTTTCAGCATCTTCTTGAGTGCCATGAACAGTACCAGGTACGTGGTCAGGGCTAGCATAAATGGTGTACAGTTTTAACGGTACACTCCCCCGATTGGTGATATTATGCCATAAACCTAGTGGCACAAAGACTGCTTCATCTTCTCCAATTTTTTGTTCAAAGGATAAATCGTCCTCAGCAGGGCCCATCTGGCAAAGACCCTCACCTTGCTCGATACGGATAAATTGATCACTTTCATTATGTACTTCTAAACCAATATCACCGCCTACAGGAATTTCCATAACAGTCAACTGCAACTTGCTACCTGTCCAAATTGTCGTACGAAAATTTGTATTCTCTAACGTTTCTTTTTCAACATCTATAATAAATGGCTTTTTGTCGTTATCTACATTACCAGTTAGAAATTTATTATCAGTCATCATAATCCCTCCTTATCTATAATTCTACTCCTTATATATTTAAATGCAAATATATTATGAATCAGTGATCATAAATAATTTTGTTGCTTGCTGTTTATTTTTAGTTTATGCTTTTTTTAATTATTCATCCATATTTAGAAAGGCGTTTTATCATGAAATCACTTATTCAATTTTGGCAACAGGCATTTAATTTTAAACAGCAAATAAGCTGGCGCCAAGCATTATCTAGGATTTTAACAAATCTTATTTTTATTATTATTCTCTACGGCATTGCTTTAATTGCACCACCTTCATGGGAGGAACCCATTGTTTCTCTTGCCCAAATTTATAGTACCGTATCAATCATTCCAATATTTACCACCATCATCAGTGCAATAAAATAATCGTCAAATTGATAAGCTTTAAGAAAGTTGGGGATAACTTGAAAAATACTGAACATTTTTATGAGATGGAAGAAAATTTTTTGAGGATTTCTAAAGAAATTGAGGTCATGTCTAATTCCCTGGAAAATTTTGAAAGATACCTACCAAATATCAAACTATTCCTTAAATACTATGGCAGTGAGACTTGGTTTAAACATTTAAATATGGAACAACAAGGCTTATTTGAAGATGCTAGTACAACAGCTGTACTAGGAGAAGACTACAGCTATGACCTTGTTATAGATATTATGGATTTAGCCAATAAACTAAAAAGTATTGGTGAAAGCTTATTGGAAGACAGCTCTAATTCCTAATCCCTCAATAATAAAAATTTAGTTATTTACTGCTAATTAAAGTGAATTTTAAGTGGTAGATAGCTATCATCTATTATATTTAGCCTAATTTGGCGCATCTATCAAAAATAGAAGCTTTAGGATAAGTTAATCCAGGTATTTTATTGCTATTAGGCTGTTTATCACAAAAAAAACAAAAAAGACATTTCCCACATAAGTGAGAAATGTCTTTTTGATTTGTATATGGATTGGTACTCGACTTCTTTGGAAGTCTCCGTCCCATAGTACATCCATACCTCTCTCCTCCTTCTCCACACCTTGTGCCTGCTACCTAACTTCTACATCAGGTGTGCAACTTAAACTTTCTGGGCAAATAAAAAAGACACCTTCCATGAAGAAAGATGTCTTGAACTGAATAATTGAATGGTACTCGATTTCTTGCGAAATCTCCGTCCCATACTCCATTCGTAAGCGAATAAATTCGCAACGACTGCAGCAATTAACGTTTTGAGAACTAGAATATCAATATTTATGATGAATCTATACTGATCAATCCCTATATATCCAAACTCTGAAAATCTAAAAGTGTATAAAATAACATATAAAAAGTTACGAATAGATAAAATTTGCACCAATTAACACCATAAAATAGACTAGTCATTTATCTTATTTAATATGCTTAAACTCCTTCAAGTGGTGGTAATTGATCAATCCATTCTAAAGTCTTCATACTAACAGTAATAATTGAAAGTAATAGATTTAAAATATATTTCGGATCTTCACTAAATTCATTAGGATCATCAACAATACCAGATTTTTTATCTATTTTTACCTGGTATTGATCAATAATCCATTCAATTGCGGGTCTACCATTAACTACATACTCATAAGCCTTTTCTGGAATATTTTCAATAGTTATATCATCATTAAAGATTATTTTTGATAAATCATTCACTAATTTTCCGTTTTCATTGCGCACTTTGGGGTGCTTCATTTTCTTAACTTTATAACTTGGGTTATGGTCATTTATATCAACTTTAACTTCTTGCCAATGAGATTGATGCTCATAATTTAAATGTATTTTAGCTAATTCCTTACCAATCTTAATAAATTTTTCCTTATTTTTTAAGTTTGGAATCCTTGGGAATGACTTTGCCAAATCGTAAGAATATAATTCTTCGTATTTTCTTGAATGAAATACACCATAGATATAGTACATTACATCATTCTCTGACAAATCAGTCATTTCTTTTAAAATACTTTCTCTTATTGCTGAAAAAGATCCCATATTATCATAAAGCATTTTGGGTAGATTCTGTGAACCACCTGCAAATAAATTTACATCTGGAATATTTTGAACAAATAATGATGTAAATCTTTTACCCTCAGTTTTATTAGATATAGAGATTAGGTGATTAAACGAATCACTATTCGGTAAAACTTTAAGCATTTGATATTGCATGTCTACCATTTCTGAAGAGTAATAAACATATTTCTTTGTAAATGGTCTATACATTCCTATGTACATGCGATTAACATCAAATTTTATGTGTTCATTTCTTTCGAAACGCTGTTTAAGGGACCTAGTCCAAGATATTTTTTGCGTTTCTTCATCATATATAGAAACATCTCCCAAATGATGATTATAATACTCAAGGCTATCCTTGGTTGCTTTTATAACTTTTTCTTTTGAGAATCCCCATGACCATGCATCACGACCGGTTTTTATTCCACCTGTATACTCTATAAATAGAGCATCTTTATTCCTTTTATCCCCTATCTTGACTAATTCATCAAAATTTGAATCTCTTTGATTTATCCAATCACCTTTTTCATTAGGAATAATTATTGAGAATTCATTTATAATATTTTTAATACTTTTCCAATTGGAAAGTTTTTCTAATTTTTCTTTTTTAGTTAACCGATCCCCAATATTTAGATAATGTATCGTTCCTTTTCCATTAGAACTATTATCTTTTACTAACAGTGTAATTGCGACTCCTGTCATAATATCAAAAACATTTCCGCCTTCAAATACAGCCTGATCGCGAGAACGACGTCTTATCTGTCCTTTCAAATTAATAAGATAAACATCTGAAAATTCTTCAAGTAAAGATTTTCGCATTCCATCCATAGCATTCCCGTCGATAAATGAACTATTAGTAATAAATCCGATAACACCGTTACCATTCAATTGATCAGCTGACCATCTAATTGCTCTAATATATGAATCTAAAAGTCCGTTTTTATTGGTGGCAGTTGATGTCTCAATCCATTTAGTTCTCAAAGATCTATCTAATTTAGGATAATTAATTCTGCTTTGATTACTATCCTCATTATTTTGTTTAGCAGAATAAGGTGGATTACCAATAATTACCGTTATCGGTACTTCTTGCTGACGTTTTAGTCTATCATCATTCGTACCAAAGTAAACATCATCTAAAGTATCCTCATTTTCTGTACTTTCAAAAGTATCAGTTAAAACTATCCCTTCAAATGGTTTATAACCCTGGTTCTTGCTATTAATTTCATCAAAAGTAGCTTCAATATTAATGGCTGCGATGTAGTAACTTAATAAGATAATTTCGTTTGCGTGTAATTCTTGAGTATATTTACGAGTGATATCTGCTAGAGTAATTTCACCTTTATCCATTAATGTTTTTAAATAATGCAACGCTCGGACAATAAAGGTACCGGTACCCGTAAAAGGATCTAGCACGTGAACACCCTCACTAGCAATAGATATCCCAAAGTGTTTTCTTAATACATCGTCGACTGATTTAACAATAAAATCTACCACCTCTAAAGGAGTAAAGACAATCCCTAAACGTGTTGTAGTAGATTTAAACGCTGTCTTAAAAAACTTATTATATAAAGTAATAATAATATTTTGCTTATCCTCTGACTTTTCAACTCCTTCAGCACGCATTTTTATTGACTCGTATAACGGTGCAAGATTTTCTTGTTCCTTTGTAAAACCAGCTTTTTCTAATTCTTTAACTATATTTTCCATTGCTGAAGAAACAGGATTATTGTTCACAAAGCTATATTCATCAAATAATGCTTCAAATATAGGTTTTGTGATCAAATGTTGAGACAGCATCTCAGCAGCCTCATTTTCATCAATACTTTCATTTATATTATGCTGTAATGAGGTCACAAACCTTTTAAATTCATCAGTTATAGGATCCTGCTTATCTTGCAACTTCGTTTTTATCCAATCAATTTGTCGTTGCGCAATTTTGGCTACATCCGCAGACCAATTTTCTAAATATTTTCTATCTCCAACTTTTTCAACAATTTTTCCATAAATAGCAGCCTCATATTCATCCCAATGGAACTCAAAGCTATCTTCATAAGTCTCACCTTCAGATGAATTATTACCTACTTCAGCGTTCACTCTTTCTGGTGCAGAACCAATTCCAATCACTTTTAATTGTTTTGGCTTGGCAATATTTAATTTATCAATCATCGCTTCAAACCGCTCATCTACGGAACGTAATGCGTTAATTACCTGCCACACTGCTTCATAATTTTTATTGTTATCCAATATAGTTTCCGGAGTTTCCCCCTGTGGAACCACAATTGGTAAAATAATATATCCATAATCCTTATTTTCTGATTTACGCATAATACGTCCAACGGCCTGTACAATGTCTACTTGAGATTTTTTTGCAGCTAAGAAAATAATTGCGTCTAAAGTTGGTACATCGATCCCTTCTGTTAGAAAGCGTACATTAGATACAATGCGTGCTTCGTCAGCTGGTTTGTCTGGATCAGCTAACCAATCCAATACTTCCCCTTTTTCTAATGCATTCATTGACCCGTCTGCATGACGCATAGATAAATGAACAGATTCTTCATCCATTTGATTACCTAAGTAGTCATTTACCACTTCTTCAAATTGTTGCGTCACGTTTTTAGAATCTGCAATCGTTCTTGTAAAAGCAATGGCACGCTCTAATGGGGCACCATCATACGGACTATTTTTCACAGGATTTTTAAAACCATTTCTACGCATCATGCCGTTCCAAATCCCTACAATTCGACCAATATCATCTATATTTAGTCCGTTTTCTGGATCAGATAAGGTTTTTTGCATATCTTTTTGAATAGCTGATTCGTCTACCGCTAAAACCATCACTTTGTAATCCGTTAAAATCCCATGTGATACTGCTTGTCCAAATCCCATACGATAAATTACTTCACCAAATTTGTTTTTATCATCCATTGAAGAAAGTAGTATGCTTTTATCTTTAGCATTCTTCTTAGCGCTATCCCCATATATCTTAGGTGTTGCTGTTTGGTATAAACGCTTAGTCCCTTTAACAACATTATTATCGTGCACCCTAGTGAAATGACTTTCATCTTTACCTGCTTCATGTGCCCCAGTCGTTCTATGTGCTTCGTCTGCCACAATTAAATCAAACTCTGGAAAGCCTTCTTTTTGCGCTTCAGAAATCACACCTATGCTGTGATATGTGCTAAACACTACCAACATTTCTGCATCTGCCTCAGTACGTTGAACATCTTTCCAATTTTGAATTAACTTCTCTTTGGATGTTGTTGCTGGATAGCCAATATCCGTTGCTTTAATATCGTCTGATCCATTCGTACCTCTTGAGGCATCTCTATCGGAAGTAACTGCCATACTAGCCATCTTAAATTTCGTATCATTATTCCAACCACGTAAAGTTTGCGTTAGCAATTGTATACTAGGTACTAAGTACAACACCTTAAACTGTTTATTTTTCTTTTCAGCTAAAGCTTCTGCAATTTTCAAACTTGTAAAAGTTTTACCAGTCCCTGGTGCCATAATCAATTGACCACGGTCATTATTTTCAAAATGTGTTAAAGCACGTTCCAATGCCGTTTCTTGATAGAAACGTAATTCTTTTGGTTTTTGGATAGTCGTCTCTTCCGGACGGCTAAAATCAAAATCTCCCCAGTTTAATTGAGAATTTCTTAAGTTCGTTAATCCAATAATCTCAATATCTTTAGCATTATATTCAATTGTTTCTCGAGCATTACCATTCCACTCATCAACCGTTGATATGATCATTCCTCTTTGATAGTATCTTTTACCAGTTTCAGCCACAAATGAATTAATTTCAGCCTTACCAATTTTATTTTTATAGTATTTAGCTTGGATAGCGACCAAATCACCATTAAATTGTTCAGCGACTATATCAACACCTGTATCTTTTTTAGGTACACCATATTCTGATGGTACCTCACTGAGTAGCCAAACATTTTTATATAGACGTTGATATAATGGTTCATTCTTCAAGTAGGCTAAAACTAATCTCTCAAAAAGAGTGCCACGTTCTCTTTGAACATCATTTCCAACTTCATCAATCTGTTCAAGGATTTTATCAAAATTTCTGACATTATATTCCGCAGTTGTTTCCATAATTTACCCTCCAAAATACTTTGTATATATTATCTCATACTAGGTAGCAGTTTTTATTATTAAAATATAACGAGTGAAAAGTAAAAGTTTTCTAATAAAAGTGCCGAATCGACAAAAACGTTGATATAACAGCTTTTTGGGTAGTCTATCTTTTTAAATGGTGACCTTGCTATGATAAATGTAAGAAAGGAGGTACTGATTACCTGAATCAAAAACTCGCCTTGATTCATGCCCTTGTCACTTTTGTCATTATATAGAAGGAGAAAATTTATGAAAATTCAAAATAATTATACTCGTGGGGGATACTCAACTAAGACTGCTGAAAAATATATCGAATATAAAAAGCCCCTATATTCTCTGAGTACAGATCTTGAAGAACTCGTACGCTTTGTAGATAAAAAACCAACCGATGAAGTAATTGGGTATAAAGCTTGGTTTTCTCAAGAGGGGTTGCCACCTTTTTCAATTAAATTCTCAAAACAAATTAATTTACCAAAATATCTGGAAATTGTGGAAATTGAAAATCTGACAGCTTGTGAAGTAAAATATAACGTTTTCTTTAAGGCTGATGGCTTGAAAGTGGTTGATTAATGGAATTCAATGATATCGCAGTATACTTGCTTCAATGTTTGAATATGGCGCTGGGAAATTCTATTCAAGGTGAAACAAGTTACACGAATAGTTTCGAGATCCTTGTCAAGGAGGACGGTGTATTTTTTATTCCTCGTTTACCCGCTGCGTATGTAATTGACAGTGATTTGTATGAAAAAATTTATATGATTATTAGTGTCGCACTATACCCAAATTTCACTCTATTAAAGCAAACTTCTATCTATCTTGTACCTGTGGAAACCGATGACTATCATATTCAACGCGCACTTTTCTTTCCATGGAAGAAAGGGATTTCTAGCAGGCTAGTGATTTCAGATATTGAAGAATTTTCCGCTAACATGGTGAATGAAAGAATTCCCATCATGCAAAATTTGAATATTGAATATAACAGAGTTACATCAATTGCAATCGCTGGTAGTACAGGTTCCGGTAAATCTTACATGCTAACTTACTTACTAAATATGTTAAAGGGAATTTCTGATTTAATAATTGTCGATCCAAAATTTGACTCTCCAAGTAGATGGGCAAAATATCACCAAATTCCTGTAATTTATCCTTCACCCAGTAGGGCAAAGTCAGATTTCGTATCAGAAGTAAATGCTAGTTTAAGCGAGTGTTTAAAGACTATCCATTCACGTCAATCTGAACTCTTTAAAGATCCAACGATAAAATTTCGTCACTTAACTATTGTGATCGATGAGGTATTAGCTCTTTCTGAAGGTGTGAATAAGAATATTAAAGAAGCCTTTTTTTCGTTGCTATCACAAATTTCTCTCCTTGGTAGAGCAACCCGAGTACATTTACTGTTAGTAAGTCAGCGCTTTGATCATAACGCTATTCCCGTATCCGTTCGGGAACAAGTAAGTGTTGTAATTCAAGTTGGAAATATTAATAACCGCTCGGCCCAGTTTCTGTTCCCAGATTTAAATGTGGAGGGAATTGTGATCCCAACTGGAAAAGGCACAGGTCTTATTCGAGTTATCGATTCTGAGGAGCCCTATCAAGTTTTACCATTACTTTGTCCAACTTTTTATACGAAAGGTGACTATCATGCTTAAATCGACAACTTTTAAACTATCATTTTTTATGAAGTCAT
This sequence comes from Aerococcus sp. L_32, assembly GCF_050689315.1. Lineage (NCBI taxonomy): Bacteria > Bacillati > Bacillota > Bacilli > Lactobacillales > Aerococcaceae > Aerococcus > Aerococcus sp. L_32. Next base: position 2,735 of record NZ_JBOEQF010000032.1, on the reverse strand, counting down.
TTAATTGGTTGATGAGCTGTTGCAAAACTATTCTTATTTGCTCACTATTCTCAGCATTTTTCTTCGGATCTGGTCAATATTTACAATCAATGGAACTACCATTTTTAATTAGTATTCGTAATTTAATGTTTTATGCAGGGGCTATTACGTTAGGAACTGCATCTATCCTTTTATCAATGGTCATAGGTATCACATGCGTAGAATTATATGTATATCGTAAAAATGAAAGCAAAACTTATTTTTGGGACTCGCTGAAACAGACTCTTAGGCTACGCATATTTTTTAGGCAATTACCAACTAATGTAGCTCACCACCTTGAAAAAGAATCACCTATGATTACCGATAGCGTAAACATTAATTTCAACAGATATTTGAGAAAAAGTTATGTCGAAATACATGAAACAAGTATCATCGTCTGCTTGAAAGTACCTAAAAATTATCAAACACAAACTCTATTAAAAAGAGCAGTTCCACAAATGGAGGAAGAAATTTCTAGTAGCAATCCTGATTTCTTTTTCTCAAAAACACAACGAGACAAAAATTACTTATGGTATATAGGGAAAAAACGGCTATGAAGATTGCTCCACGCCTAACCAAAGGCAGTGGAAAGCAATCTTCAAGAAGCAATAACTGCTAGCTGAAACATTGCGGCTCCCAAAGGGAAGCGTCGCAAAATGTTTCAAAAAATTAAGCCTGCAATGGGGGGCACTACGACCCCCCATTGTATCAATAATCAATAATCAAAGGTGGTATTCATAATAAAAAATAAACGAAATTCAAAATGGACTTTTATGTTATATGAAGAAAGTGCACCAAAAAATTACATTAATATATTAGAATCGTTGCACATTCCTTTTATGCTAAGCCCTTGGCATGATAAAGATATTGATTTAGAAACTGGTGAACTTTTAAAGCCACATAAACATGGAGTTTTTTTCTTTGACTCTTTAAAAAGTTATGAGCAAGTATCAGAAATTGTTTCTACTATTTTAAATGGCCCTGCAAAAGTTGAACCAGTGCATTCACCAAAAGGAATGTATGACTACTTCATTCATGCTTCAACCCCTGATAAAGCATCTTACAATTTGGAAGATATTGAATATGGTGCGGGATTTGAAATTGAAAATTTTTTAATGATTAATCAATCTGATGGTATTTTAAAACAAATAATTGACATTATTGAAGAAAATGACATCACCGAATTTCAAAAACTAGTTAAATATTCACGTGATAATAATTTAATGTATTTACAATATATCGCAACAAAAACTTTCTTTTTTTCGAAATATTTAGATTCACGTCGTCATAGTTATAAAGTAGAGAAGGAGCATGCAATTATCGATGAAGAATAAAACTGATTATCCTTTATTGCTTACGCGTCAACAAGCAGCTGAATATCTAGGTATCGACCCAAAGTCATTCGATAACTATATTCGATTTCATCCAGATTTCAAATGCTTCATGGTGGGCAAACAAGAACGTTTTTTAAAATCTCAATTATTAGAATTTATTGAAACACATAGTACAAAATAATTTTCTTATTGATTGATAATATAGATTCCCTCATATATATTTGATGTATGACTAGTCTATTTTATCAATCATTTTTTATAGAAAGGTAGATAGATAAAATGGCAACTATAACTAAAAGAGGTTCATCATATCGTGCAACTATTTCTTTATATAGAAATGGACAAAATAACCGAGAAACTAAAACCTTTAAAAACAAAAAAGATGCTGAACTCTGGGCATTAGAAATGGAACTGGAAAAGGGACGTGGTAAAAATATTGCTGATCGCTCTACTCCTTATCCTGATTTCTATTATGACTGGGTTTACCAAGTAAAGAAAAATGAGGTACGTGAAGCAACCTTTATTAACTATTATCGAACGCTAACTATTATCAGAAGTTTATTTGATGGTATTCAACTTAAAAATTTAAACGATATTGTTATGCAACGAAAACTCGACGAATATGCTAAAACACATTCAAAGAAAACGACAAAAGAATTATTACTTAAAATTCGTGGCTCACTAAAATACGCTTATGCTCGTGGATTAATAGCTAATGATTTTGGATTTATGTTAAAAGCAAAAGGTCAAGTGCAAGAAAAACGAAATATCGCGTTATCAATTACTGAATTTAAAAAAATTAGAAAATATTGTCTAGATAATACTGATGACGAGTTTAATGTATTAGTTTTATTAGCACTTGAAACAGGCGCTCGACGTGGTGAATTACTAGGGATCACAATAGATGATATTTATGAATATGGCGTGAAAATACGTCGTTCCATCAGTCCAACTAATAAAGATACTCAGTTAAAAACAAAGCACTCTAAGCGTGATATTTCCATAAATAAAGATGTATATAACGTGCTGATAAAATTGTCTAAAACCAAAGAAAATTATGTCTTTGAAACCAACGGATTTAAACAGTCTGCTGATTTACAATCTCTATTAAAAAAATTAGAGATAAGAAAAACCACTTTTCATGGTTTGCGAGATACACATGCTTCATTTCTATTTTCAAAAGATATTAGTATAGACTATATTTCTAGACGGCTAGGACATAATTCAATTTTGACAACACAAAACTATTATCTTGAATTGATGCCAGAAAAAAAGCACCAGCAAGATGCTGATGCTTTAAGTCTTTTAAACGATTTATCAATGTAATTAACACCAATTTGCACCAAATAATTGGTGCAAAAGTTGATATAATAAGCTTTTGAT
>NZ_JBOEQF010000031.1:0-17873 GCF_050689315.1 Aerococcus sp. L_32 | reverse complement strand
TGCAGATATTATTCTAGTCATGGACCACGGTAATATCATTGAACAAGGTAACCATGAGGCTTTAATGGCTGAGGGTGGCTTCTATGCGGATCTTTATAACAGTCAGTTTGCAAAATAGCATGTAACTTTAAATTTAAAAATAAGAGAACAGGTTGTAAAACTTCCTGTTCTCTTATTTTTTTTCTTCTGGAGCAATTCAGTTTCATATTTTCTCCCTTTCTTCAACACTGTGCATTATCCATTAAGAAAAAACTCTTTACAAATTATACCCCTGCGGGTATAATTTGTATACGCATGGGGGTATATAAATGAATAGCATCCTTTTACCAAGTATTAAAGATTATAAAAAAGAAATTTCACCGTTGCTTCCGCCAAGTTGTCGCGAGTATCTCACTTGCTCTCACTATGCTCTAGAAGGGGATGGAAAACACCGGGCAACAAAAGGGTCTCTAATGCAAGCTAGACGTATAATCCGGTGAAGTTCATTTGTTAAAGGTGGGTATCATCTAGTGCCAAGGACATTTTCAGTGAAAAGAAATAACAAACCAAAGATAAAATAGAGAGGAATAATCAAATGACAGTAAAAGTAACTGATACCACTTTAGCATCCGAAGTACAAGATGGGATTACATTAGTCGATTTTTGGGCGCCTTGGTGTGGACCATGTAAAATGCTCGGACCAGTATTAGAAGAATTAGCAGCAGAATTTGCACCTAAAATTAAAATTGCAAAGTTGAATATTGACGAAAATAATGTAACAGCCAGTCAACTGGGTATTATGAGCATTCCGACTATGGTTTTATATAAAGATGGTCAACCGGTTGAAAAAATAGTCGGCTATCAACCTAAAGAAGTACTGAAAGAGTATTTAATGGAAAAAGTAACCATAAAATAATCATCTATTGAGGAGACAAAATATGTTTTTTAAAAAAATACCTACGATTTCAACCACTGAATTGGAAGAGAAATTAACCGATAAACCGCAAATTATTGACGTGAGGGAACCACATGAATTTAAAAATGGTCATATTCCAGGAGCAAAAAATCTGCCATTGTCTAAAGTTGCTAACTACACGCCTAAAGGTCAAGTTTATGTAGTGTGTCAATCGGGAATGCGTAGTAAACGAGCAACGAAAATGTTACTGAAACAAGGGCATGATGTTATCAACGTCCGTGGTGGCATGATGGCCTGGACAGGAGCAAAAAAAGGGGGTAAGAATTAATGAGAATTGTCATTATAGGTGGTGTAGCAGGCGGAATGTCTGCCGCTACAAGGTTAAGACGGTTGAATGAAACAGCAGAAGTTATCGTGTTAGAAAAAGGGCCTTATGTGTCATTTGCTAATTGTGGTTTGCCTTATTATGTCGCTGGAGAAATCGATGAACGGACGGATTTGTTAGTTCAAACTCCAGAAACTTTGCAAGCAAGATTCGATTTAGATGTGCGCCCAAATAGTGAAGCTATATCTATCGATTCCAACAATAAAGAAGTGGTCGTGCAAACCAGTCAAGAAACATACACGTTGGGGTATGATAAATTAATCTTATCCCCAGGAGCAAAACCATTCATTCCACCAGCAAAGGGAATAGAAGAAGCAGAGAATATTTTTACCTTACGTTCCGTTCCCGATGTCGATGCGATTACCAACTTTATCAATATACACAACTCTAAAAAAGCAGTGGTCATAGGCGCTGGATTTATTGGGCTAGAAATGGCAGAAAGTTTAGCCCAACGAGGAATGGCAGTTACTATTGTGGAGAAAGCACCACATGTACTACCGCCCTTTGATGAAGAAATGGCAGCTTATATAAGGAAAGAATTAGTAGCTAATGGTATAAAATTGTATACAGGATTGGCTGCTGAATCATTTGAAGAAAAAGGTAAAATCGTAGTATTGGAAAATGGAGAACGCTTGGAGAGTGATATCACTTTAATGTCTGTCGGCGTAAAACCGGAAACAACGGTAGCTTTAACAGCGGGCGTCCAAACAGGTTTACGCGGTGGGATAGTCGTTGATGACCAATATGAAACTAGTCAAAAAGATATTTACGCTGTGGGGGATGCGATTGTCGTTAAGCAACAAATCAATGGAGAAGACACAATGATTGCATTGGCTTCGCCAGCTAATCGTCAAGGCCGTCAAGTGGCTGATGTTATTAGCGGATTAAAGCGCAAAAATAAAGGTAGCATAGGGACAGCGATTGTACGAGTGTTCAAAATGGCAGCAGCGTCGACCGGTTTGAATGAGCGCCAATTGCAACAAGGTGATGAGGCGTACGAAGTGATTCACATTCAAGGAAAAAGTCATGCTGGCTATTATCCTAATGCAAAAACTATTGTATTAAAGTTATTATTTCATCCGACCACAGGTAAAATTTATGGCGCTCAAGCCATCGGAGAAGACGGTGTAGATAAACGGATTGATATCATTGCTACAGCTATTAAAGCCGGAATGACGGTGCAAGAGTTGCCGGAATTAGAGTTCACTTATGCCCCTCCATTTGGTTCTGCTAAAGATCCTGTTAATATGGCTGGTTATGTAGCTTTAAATCTTATGGAAGGCATTAGTGAGTCTGTTCAGTGGTATGAATTAGAAGACAAGCAAGCAGAAGGATATTTACTGTTGGATGTTCGAAATGAAGGTGAACTGAAATCTAACGGCCGCTTAAAAGGTGCAGTCAATATTCCTTTAGATAGTTTGCGAGACCGCATGGCGGAGTTGCCCAAAGATCAACCGATTATTGTCAGCTGTCACAGTGGCCTGCGTAGCTATGCAGCAGAAAGAATATTGAAACAAAATGGCTACCAAGCCAAAAATTTAGATGGCGCATTTGCTCTTTACTCAACAGTGAAACCAGAAAAGGTGGTAAAATAATGTATAATTCAATATCAATGTCAGAATTCGAACAAAAATGGGAAAAAGAGAATCTTCCTTTAGTAGACGTTAGAGAAATCAACGAATGGGAAAATGGTCACCTGGACGGAGCAATCCATGTTCCTTTAAGTAATCTTTCAGCTGAAAAAAATAAATTGGATAAAAGCCAAGAGTATTATGTAATGTGCCACTCTGGAGCACGTTCTGCAAAGGCTTGTCAACAATTAGCACAAGAAGGATACAACGTGATAAATGTAATGGGCGGAATTTCTGCTTGGAGAGGAGAAATTGTTTAGTGGAGTACGATAAAAAAATTGTGAATCGTTTGAAACGTTCTGACGGTCAATTGCATGGCGTTTTGAATATGATGGAAGAAGGAAAAGATTGCGTGGATATTGTGACTCAATTATCAGCGGTTCGCTCTAGTATTGATCGTACGATTAGTTTAATTGTTGCCGAAAATTTAGTAGAATGTGTGCAAGAAAATATTAAAGATGGCAGCACAGGTGAAGAGCGTATTCAACAAGCAATTCAGTTACTAATGAAGAGTCGCTAGCCATGTGTTATGGCTTATGCTACATTAACGTGTAACAAAATTTTAAATGAATATAAACGTATAATATTGGAAACACAAAATAAGAGAACAGGTTGCTAAGATGCCTGTTCTCTTATTTTTTACTTCTATAGCAATCAACTTTCATATTTTTACTGTTCTTCAACTGAAGTTTCTGAAGGATTTTCTTTCAAAAAATCTCTAAAACTATCTCCCCAATCACAAATAGAAGTTACAACGGGTTCTAAGTGTAAACCAATTTCACTTAGTTGATACTCTACTTTAGGAGGTACAACCGGGTAGACAACCCTAGTAATGATTTGATCATCTTCTAATTCCCTTAATTGTCTGATTAACATACGCTGATTGACATCGGGAAGGTATCTTTGTATTTCACTTAGCCTTAATGGAGACTGTTGTAGCAAGCACCAGATAATCGCTATTTTCCACCGTCCACCTATAACGGATAAAGCCAAATCCTTGCTAGTGAAAAAAGTTTTTTCTTTATAATGAATGGTCATATAGTACCATCTCTTTCTATTGATGTTTTGTATATACTGACAAAAAAGTCAGTATTATCTAACGGATTATAATACGAGATTATGGAAAAGTAAAGCTGCTGTTGCACTTAATTTGACAATTGAAGCAATAAATATAAGCCGATAAGAAGTAAGAATAGCGTCAAGAAACCATGGACGATTTTTGTCGATTGAAATTCTTTGGGGTATTTAAATAAGAAGATATACCCATTAACGAAACCGGCGACAACGAGCAAGATAGCGAAAATAGTTAAATACATGATGACTCCTTTACTTATGATGATACTTTTATCTATTATACATTAAAATTAATTGATTTCGGTCTGAAGTATGAGTGATATCATGTGAATTTATCTTAGTATAAGGGTATAGTGATCGATGAGTTAACAGTAGAAAGGGTGATAAGATAGTGAAATTATATATGAAAAACCAATTACTATCGTTGAAACGTGACTTTAATTTGAAGAATGAAGATGGTGATCCTGTTTATAGAATCAAGAATAAATGGCTATCAATTGGCCAACAATTTCGCATTATTGACCTAGCTCAGGATAAAGAAGTGGCACAAGTTAAAGAGCAAATTATTGATTTAATGCCAACGGTAGATGTATACGATAAAAATAATAACAAGGTAGCTGAAATCCGCAAGAAGGTTTCCTTATTTAGAGATAACTACAAAGTAACGTCCTTAGATTGGGATGTTAAGGGGAATATCCTTGATTTTGATTTCCGTATTACGGATGAAAATGGCGACCGAATTGCCCGTATCGACCGTAAGTTGATTTCAATTCGCGACACTTTTGTGATTGATATTGAAGACCATGTGCCAGCTGATGTGGTGCCGATTATTTTAGGTGTAGTGATGGCGATTGATTTAGTAGTTGAACGAAAAAATGATGAAAAATAGCATATTATTTAAATAGTTGAGTGAAAAAGGCTGCGAATATAGTTCGTGGTCTTTTTAATTTATAGAAAAAAACTTTGAAACTACTTGTTTTTTGCGAACATACGTTCTATTATTATTTAGAACACACGTTCGATTTTTGGAATAAAAGATTAAATATCTAAACTAAGGAGGACTGAGGATGTTTGCAAATAATGTAACGTTTGATTATTCAAAGGAACCCAGTCGCGATATTTTGTGTATCGATTGTAAGTCATTTTATGCTTCGGTGGAGGCAGTAGCGCGTGATTTAGACCCATTAACGACCAAATTAGTTGTCATGTCCTACTATGATGAGGCTGGCGGTCAGAGTAAGGGTTCGGGTCTTATTTTGGCTAGCTCACCCGCCGCTAAGAAAGCCTTTAATATTTCCAACGTGACCCGGGCCCGTGATTTACCTTATCCCTATCCAGAAGATTTGGTGATCGCTCAACCGCGCATGCGTTTTTATATGGAAAAGAACCAAGAGATTAATCGGATCTATAAAAGCTACGTGGACGAAGCCAACCATCACGTATTTTCAATAGATGAGAGTTTCTTAGATGTGACGGATTCATTTCGCCTATTTAAGGTGAATAATGCATACGAAATGGCTCAGAAAATACAAAAGGATGTCTATGACCAAACCGGCATTTATACCACGATTGGCATTGGCGATAACCCATTTCTAGCCAAAGTGGCCCTAGACATTGGCGCGAAAAAGGAGGGCGATATGATTGCTGAATGGCGGTATGAGGATGTGCCGGATACCCTATGGCAGATTGCTGATTTAACAGAAGTCTGCGGTATTGGCCACCGAATGGCCCGCCGACTAAAGGGGATGGGTATTAATAATGTCTATGACCTCGCCCATTCTTCTTATCACGTATTAAAAGATAAATTAGGGGTCATGGGTGCCCAACTTTATGCCCATTCGTGGGGCGTGGACCGGTCTTTTCTCGGTACCCCTTATACCACCAAAGACAAGTCTATCGGCAACAGTCAAGTGCTACCAAAAGACTACACCGATAAGGCTGAAATTGCTGTCGTCGTCAAGGAAATGGCTGACCAAATTGGGACTCGTTTAAGACGAGCTGGCGCGCAAACCCAAGTTGTTGGTCTTGGCTTAGGCTATTCCATGGGCTACTTTGATGCAAGTGGTAAAAGGGGTATTCATAAGCAAATCAAGGTGACACCGACCAATCAAAGTAAGGTGATTGCTGAAGTGGCCTTATACCTGCTGTCCTTACTTTATGAAAACCAAGTCATCCGGCATATTTCTTTACACAGTGGCAACCTTGTTTACAATCAAGCAGTCCAATTAAATCTATTTGAAAGTGAAAACAATCAAGTAGCCGACTTGAAAACAGATGTGATTGTGGATACCATCCGTAAGAAATACGGTTTTAAGAGTCTGGTCTATGCCTCGTCTCTTAAAGCTGGCGGTCGGGCAATTGAACGCTCTAGTTTAGTCGGCGGACACGCTGGTGGTATGGCGGGTATCGAAGGTGAGGAGAATGGCTAAGCGGCTTGAACCTTGGGAACTCCCAAACGCTACAAGACGGGCCCAATTGTCATGGTTAAAAAAGCAGCGACACCCAAGGACCCGTAAACACTTCACGCCTTATAACGAATACGAGGACCGGACCTTTGGCATGAAGTGGGCTACTGCTTATGCCATGGATGAATTGGTCAAAGGCATTCAATCCAACCATAAGGATGCAGCTAAGGTATCTATCCCACTGCCAGAGATGACGAGGGAAGAGGTTGACCGAGTCTTGCAAGAAGCTTGGTTAAACCACTATCCTGTTTCTATTCAATTGTCTTTGAAAGATTATTTAGGTCGCTACCTTGACCATATCTTTGGCTGGTTTAATGGGGAGAGTAATTATTTCTATTTTTTAATCGGTAGTCGCAAGATTTTGTGGGATGATGTGCGCCATATTGAATTGGTCAAAGAAAGTAAGTGGTCACATATTGACCTTTAGTTTGATGTTTGTAGTCAAGTCTCGGTATAATATTGATATATCAAGGATTTTGATGGTTAAAAAAGGTCAAAAAATTTACTGATAAATGTTTGACCTATCCTGACCAAAGTGATATACTATAAGCATAAAGTAAAAGGAGTGATGTGAAATGGCAAACATGGAAATGACTACAACCTTACAAGAAGCCGTCGCAAATGCCCAACAAATTGCTATGACTCGTAAACATCAAGAAATTGGGATTCCCCATATGTTTACAGCGTTGGTGCAACCTGGAAACTTTGCTTATGACTTTTATGAAGATTTAAATGTGCCGATGGCAGCATTAACTGAAGAATTAAACCGTGAATTAGATGCAATTCCAGTGGTCCAAGGTACGAACGTACAATATGGTCAAGGAATATCACGTGGCTTGGGAGAATTAATTCAAAAAGCTCAAGTACGCGCGGAAAAACAAGGTGATGAATTTTTATCCACCGAAATGGTATTAGCAGCCATCAATGATGTATCTTATACTGACCTTGCAAAATGGTTTAAAAAACATCAAATTACTGCAAAAGCGGTAGAAGAAAAAATTGATAATTTGAGACAGGGTGATCATGTGACAAGTAAACAAGCAGAAGAAAATTACGAAGCTTTAGAGAAATATGGTGTCGATTTAGTCGAACAAGTTAAAGCAGGTAAAATGGATCCTATCATCGGACGTGATGAAGAAATTCGTGATGTAGTTCGTATCTTGTCTCGGAAATCTAAAAATAATCCGGTCCTAATTGGTGAACCTGGTGTAGGTAAAACCGCTATCGTTGAAGGTTTAGCCCAACGTATTGTGAAAAAAGATGTCCCTGACAATTTAAAAGACAAAACAGTCTTCTCATTAGATATGGGTGCCTTGATTTCAGGCGCTAAATACCGGGGTGAATTTGAAGAACGGTTGAAAGCAGTCTTAAATGAAGTGAAAAAGGCAGACGGACGGATTATCTTATTTATCGATGAAATCCACAACATTGTAGGTGCTGGTAAGACTGAAGGGTCAATGGACGCTGGGAACTTACTTAAACCGATGTTGGCTCGTGGCGAATTGCACTGCATTGGTGCCACAACCTTAGACGAATACCGTCAATACATGGAAAAAGACAAGGCTTTGGAACGTCGTTTCCAACGTGTTTTAGTGAAAGAACCAAGTGTTGAAGATACTATTTCAATCTTACGTGGTTTGAAAGAACGGTATGAATTGCACCATGAAGTAACGATACATGACCAAGCTTTAGTAGCGGCAGCTGAATTGTCAGACCGTTACATCACTGACCGGTACTTACCGGATAAGGCGCTTGATTTGGTGGATGAAGCTAGTGCTGAAATCCGCGTGCAAATGAATTCATTACCAACAGAATTAGACCAAGAACGTCGTCGTTTAATTCAACTAGAAATTGAAGAAAAAGCCTTACAAGAAGAAAAAGATGAAGCAAGTAAACGCCGGTTAGCTGACCTTCAAGAAGAATTAGCTGATGTCCGTGAAAAAACTAACCAATTAACCATGCAATGGCAAGTTGAAAAAGGCGGTATGTCTGATATCAACGCTAAACGTCAAGAAATTGACAATGCCAAACATGCCTTGGAACAAGCGGAAAATGAATACAATCTAGAAGAAGCAGCCAAATTACAACATGCGACTATTCCAACTTTGGAACAAGAATTGGCAGATATGGAAAAAGCCTACCACGAGCATGCAGACAAGAGCGCTGACCGTTTGGTAGAAGAATCTGTAACTGAAGACTCTATCGCAGCAGTCGTTTCAAGAGTCACTGGGATCCCCGTGACTAAATTAGTCGAAGGGGAACGTGAAAAATTGCTTCACTTAGATGACACCTTACATACACGTGTAGTAGGTCAAGATGAAGCAGTTGATAGCGTGACAAATGCGGTATTACGTTCACGTGCCGGTGTTCAAGATCCAAACCGTCCGTTAGGTTCATTCTTATTCTTAGGACCGACTGGTGTTGGTAAAACTGAGTTGGCTAAAGCCTTAGCTGAAGCCATGTTTGATTCAGAAAATAACATGGTCCGTCTTGATATGAGTGAGTACATGGATAAAATCAATGTGACCCGTTTAATCGGGGCAGCACCTGGTTACGTTGGTTACGAAGAAGGCGGTCAATTAACTGAAGCCGTCCGTCGTAATCCATATACAGTGGTCTTATTAGATGAAGTTGAAAAAGCCCATCCAGATGTATTCAATATTCTATTACAAATCTTAGATGACGGTCGTCTAACTGACTCACAAGGTCGAATTGTAGACTTTAAAAATACCATCATCATTATGACAAGTAACTTAGGATCAGATGCCTTGTTAGACGGTACTGATGAGAATGGCGAAATCGATGATGAAGCAAGAGAAGCTGTTCAAAGTGCTTTAAAAATGCACTTTAGACCTGAATTCTTAAACCGTATCGATGACACTATTTTATTCAGACCATTATCACACAATGATATGGACGGTATCGTACGCAAGATGTTAGCACAATTAAGCGACCGCTTAGCTAGCCAAGAAATTGCTGTAACATTTAGTGACGAATTAGTTAGCTGGATTGGTGATACTGCTTATGATCCACAATTTGGTGCACGACCATTGCGTCGTTTCATCACTAACCAAGTGGAAACGCCAGTAGCACGTGCGATTATTGCAGGTACTATTAGTAAACAACAAGCTGTTAATATCTCAATTGACGAAGATCATGAAATCAAGTTTGATGTGACACCCTTAGTCCAAAATTAAATCTATATAAAAAATAAGTAATAGATCAATTCTCCGCAAACGGGTAGTAAGACTAATTTGCGGAGAATTTTTCTACTTATGATAAATTATTTGAAATTAAAAATTAAAATAAGATGAAAATTGTATTTGCAAAATGATATGGATATGTTATGATAGCGTTAACATAAAAAGAGGCATGTGACTGGTAATGCAGGCAGGACCTAAACAAAAAATCTCTAACTGGCTAGAGGTTTATTGTTTAGGTCCTTTTTTCTTGCATAAGTCTGTGTCCAGAAAGGGTGATAAAGATGGATTATAAATATACTGCAAGTGAAATTGTAAATGGTATAGGTGGCAAAGAAAATATACGATATATGGAGCATTGCTCGACTAGGTTACGTTTCACCTTATTTGATGATAGTAAGGCCAATGTAGCAGAGTTAGAAGCAATTGATGGTGTAGTCGGTGTACGGCAAAATGTACAGACTCAGGTCATCATAGGTAATGAGGTAAATGAAGTTTATGCTGAAGTAGTGAAATTAGTTGGAAAATTAGACGGGCAAGAATCAGAAAATCAAGCTTCGACTGGTCAAGTAAAAACTAAAAAGAATATGGGGGCAATATTCTTAGATTTCTTAGTAGGTGTCTTCCAACCGTTAGTACCAGCAATTGCCGGTGGTGGGGTACTGAAATCACTGTTATTACTTATTTCGATGTTTGGCTGGATAAACGCAGAAGGCACAACATACCAATTATTAAATTTTATTGGAGATGCGCCACTTTACTTCCTACCCTTACTAGTAGCAATGACAACTGCTAAAAAATTGAATGTGAACCCAATAGTAGCGGTCTCAGCAGTAGGGGCTTTAATTTTACCAGGCGTCACAACGATGATAGCAGATGGTACGACCTTATTTACACTAGATGTACAAAATATTGCTTATACCTACCAAGTATTTCCAGCTATCTTGACAGTACTCTTATATGCATTAATGGAAAAAACATTCACCAAGTACTCGCCAAAAGCGATTAGAATATTCTTTGTACCAATGATGTCTATGGTTATTACAGTACCTATTGCACTATTATTTTTAGGACCACTTGGTTATCAAGTAGGGGAAATTATCTCAGCCATTATTATGTTCTTATATGAAAACTTAGGCTGGGTAGCAACAGGTATTTTAGCGGCCATTTTACCATTTATGGTATCTACAGGTATGCATAAAGCGATGCTACCTTATGCTGTATCAACAATGACAGCAATGGGTACAGAATTATTATATCTACCAGCTTCACTAGCACATAATATTTCTGAATCAGGCGCATGTTTTGCTGTAGCTATTAGAACAAAAGATACTAAAAAACGATCTACAGCTATTTCAGCAGGTATATCTGCCTTATTTGGTATCACAGAACCAGCTTTATATGGGGTTACAATACAAAATGCCAGTGTGTTAACGAGTGTTGTGATTGGTAGTTTAGTAGGTGGATTATTTGTAGGTTTTATGGGTGTTAGAGCTTTTGCTTTGGTTGGACCAGGCCTTGCAAGCATCACAATGTTCGCTGATCCTGAAAATGCAAGCAATCTTCTTTGGGCTTTTGCTTGTTTAGCTATCTCATTTGTTGTCGCTTTTGTTGCCGGACTATTCTTATATAAAGAAAAATCCCTTGAAGAAAATGTTGATCAGAAAAATAGTACACAATCTGCAAATAAAGCCACAATAACTGAAGATGAGGTGGATTTAGTTAGTCCAGTTGAAGGTGAATTAATCGCCCTTAATCAAGTCAAGGATGATGTATTTTCTACTGGATTAATGGGTAAAGGTATCGCTATAAAACCAACTAAAGGTGTCCTATATGCACCAGCAGATGGAAAAGTCAAAATGGTTTTTAAAACGCAACATGCACTAGGCTTTGAAACAGAAACAGGTATTGAATTACTGTTTCATATTGGTTTAGAAACCGTCCAATTAAAAGGTGAACATTTTGAAGCTCTTGTTCGCGAGGGAGAACAAGTCTCAGTTGGACAACCTTTAATCCAGTTTGAATTGGCAGCATTAGAAGAAAAAGGATATGATACCGTTGTAATGATGGTGGTACAGAATGCAGATAATTATCAATTCCAAGAAATCGGTTTGAATACAGCTGTTACAGCAGAAGATGTCGTCTTGAGTATAGAAAAGGAGCGTTAATAATATGAGTAAACAATTTCCAGATGGGTTTATGTGGGGTGGCGCCATTGCCGCCAATCAAGTTGAAGGTGGTTGGAATCAGGGGGGTAAAGGATTATCAGTAGCAGATATGGCCACTTTTAAGCGTAATGTCGATGTAAAAGAATTTTCAAAACATATGGCGATAACAAGTGAGTTTATTGAAGCAGCTAGTCAAGATGAGAGTGACGCTGATTATCCAAAACGACGTGGTATTGACTTCTATCATCGTTATAAAGAAGACCTCGCATTATTCGCTGAAATGGGCTTTAAAACTTTGCGTTTATCCATTGCTTGGTCTAGAATTTTCCCAACCGGTGAAGAAGCTGAACCTAATGAAGAAGGGTTGCAATTCTACGAAAATGTTTTCAAAGAGATGAAACGATTAAACTTAGAACCGATTGTTACTTTGTCACACTATGAGATGCCACTAGCCTTAAGTGTAAAATATAATGGCTGGGTAGACCGGTCAGTTGTAGATAGTTTTGTGAAGTTTTCAGAAGTATGTTTCCACCGCTATAAAGACTATGTAAAATACTGGCTAACATTCAATGAAATTGATAGTATTCATAGACATCCTTTTACAACAGCGGGTATTGTAGCAGATAAATCAGTAGCTGGTGAAGAAAAACAAGACATTTATCAAGCTTTACACCATCAATTTGTAGCATCAGCTATGGTGACAAAAAGTTGTCATGAAATTATTGCGGGTAGCCAAGTAGGTTGTATGATTACGAAATTAACCACCTACCCACTAACACCAAAACCAGAAGATGTGGAAGCGACTTTAAAGAAAAATCTAGAAAATTATTTCTATTCAGATGTGCAAGTATTTGGTGAATATCCGAAATTAATTTTAAAACAGCTAGAAAAAGAAGATATCCACATTCAAATGGCGGCGGATGATAAGGCGATACTAAAAGAAAATACTGTTGACTTTGTGTCATTTAGTTATTATATGTCAATGACAGAATCTACCGATCCAAATGCCGATAGAACACCAGGAAATACTGTTATTGGTGTGAAAAATCCATATTTACCAGCTACAGATTGGGGTTGGCAAATTGATCCAAAAGGGCTTAAAATATCTTTAATAGAGTTATATGATCGGTATAAAAAACCATTAATCATTGTTGAAAATGGTATGGGAGCTAAAGATATCGTTGAAGATGGTAAAATTCATGACCCCTATAGAGTAAAATATTTTAAAGAACACTTTGAACAAATGTGGGAAGCGATTGAAGAAGGCGTCGAATTATTTGGTTATACCTCATGGGGTCCTATAGATTTGGTAAGTGCTGGGACTTCACAAATGTCAAAACGTTATGGATTTATATATATTGATCAAGATGATGAGGGAAATGGTAGCTTAGATCGAATTAAAAAAGATTCATTCTACTGGTATCAAGGCGTTATTCAATCGAATTCAATTGACTAAAGAAATATTGGGGGCCGCATATGATTGAAATAATTAAAGTGCTAAATTCGAGTGTTGTACTCGTTAATTATAACGGTCAAGAGATGGTGGCACTCGGTAAGGGGATTGGCTTTGGTAAACGTCCAGGTGAGGAAGTATTGACTTCTGCAATCGATAAAATGTTTTATTCAGTTGATGATGAAAATATTTCTACTTATATCCAATATGCGGAGTCAATTGAGTCAATCTATTTTGAAGTCACACAAGAAACAATTGACTATGCTGAAAAGCTATTACAGGTAAAATTGAGTAATGGCGTTTATTTTACCTTAGCGGACCATCTACAATTTGCTATTGAACGGTTTCAAAAGGATGTACGGTTGAATAACCGTGTGCTTTGGGAAATCAAATTGTATTATCCACAAGAGTTTCAAGTTGGCCAATTTATGGTTGAACGCGTAGGTGATGTATTTGATTTAAATTTGCCAGAAGAAGAAGCGGCGAATATTGCTTTCCATATTATTAATGCTCGACAAGAGCATGAAGCGCAATTAGACACAGTCAAATCTGCAAAGATGATTAATAATATTGTCAATATTGTAAAATATTCGGTTGGCTTAGACGAAGCGGATAATCCATTACATTTCCAACGTTTTATTACACATGTTAAATATTTTGTCGAACGTATTTTGACAAACCGAATGTTGTTTGGAAAAGATGATGTATTATTCAACCATATTTATGATCAATACGGAGAAGCTGTTGATGTAGCGAATAAAATTAAAATGCATATTTTAACTTTTCAAGAGGTAGCGATTTCAGATGAAGAATTGATGTATTTGATTATCCATATTGATCGGTTACTTAAAGGTAAAAAAAGTCAATAATCATACCCTCACAGTTGTTAGTAAAGTAGGACTGTGGGGGTCTTTTTTCATATATGAACATAAGGGATAAAGCTACTGAAAATAAGCTATCATTATGAAAGCGGTCTTTCAATATGGTAAAATATACAGTATAGAAGATGGATGGAGGTGGAGAAATGGAGACAGTATTATTTTCCATTGGTATCCTAGCCATTATCGCTGGAATGATGACGCGTCATTATATGCTTGGAGGCATTGTGGGTGCGGGATCTTTCTTATTGTATTTTGGTTTGTATGACAATGGGTCTTGGTTGTCACTGATGCTTTTTGCTTTAGGGACAGTCTTGATTATTTCCGAAGTATTTTTACCTACTTACGGGATATTGGGTGTCGTAGGTTTGTTGATCGGTGCCTGGGGATTGATGGGACAGACTGCTGATATCGGCGACGCGGTGGTAGATTTAACGATTGGTGTTGTTGTGGGTATCGTGGCCTTTTATGTTTTAGTAAAGTTTGGTTACCGGATTCCTTTTAACGATCAAATCGTACTGAATACATCTTTGAATCGGGAGCGAGGTTATCAATCGCAGAGTGTGTCTGTTGCGGATTATGTTTCGCAAGAGGCTATAACGCTTACGCCACTGAGACCGACTGGGAAGGCAACTTTCTCGGACGGAAATATCTTAGAAGTGATGAGTGACAATGAAGTGATTGGTAGTGATGAGCAGGTGGTTGTTGTGAGGATTCGGAACAATCAATTATTAGTTAGGAGAGTGAACCATGAGTAGTTCGTATGGAAATGACACAAGTATTTGGGGAATTTTGGTTTTAGCCATTCTTATTCTAGTCGTTTTAATTTTATTCTTTACCTTTGTGCCAGTTGGCCTTTGGGTAACAGCTTATTTCTCTGGTGTTAAGGTGGGGATTGGCGATTTAGTCGGTATGCGTCTACGTCGGGTAAATCCAAATAACATTATTAAACCTTTGATTAAGGCGACGAAAGCCGGATTAACCATTGATCTAAATGATTTAGAGGCCCACTATTTAGCGGGTGGGGATATCAATATGGTCGTGGATGCCTTAATCGCAGCCCAACGCGCCAATATTGACCTAGAGTTTGAACAAGCTGCAGCCATTGACTTAGCGGGCCGTGACGTATTTGAGGCTGTTCAAGTGTCTGTTAATCCTAAAGTGATTGAAACACCCATTATTTCTGCAGTTGCGATGAATGGGATAGAAGTACGTGCTAAAGCGAAAGTAACTGTACGCGCTAATATTGAACGTTTAGTTGGGGGTGCTGGTGAATCTACTATCATCGCCCGTGTAGGTGAAGGTATTGTCACAACTGTTGGTTCAGCAGTGACACACTCAGATGTTTTGGAAAACCCAGATGCGATTTCACAAACTATTTTGCGAAAAGGGCTAGATTCTGGAACAGCATTTGAAATCTTATCCATTGATATTGCGGATGTAGATGTAGGTCGTAATATCGGGGCTAAACTACAAGCAGAGCAAGCCGAAGCGGATAAACGAATTGCCCAAGCCAAGGCTGAAGAGCGTCGTGCGATGGCCGTTGCCCAAGAACAAGAAAATATTGCGAAAACACAAGAAATGCGCGCGAAAGTTGTGGAAGCACAGTCTCAAGTACCAGAAGCCTTAGCTGAGGCCTTTAGAAACGGTAAAATTGGGGTAATGGACTACTACAATATGCAAAATATTCAAGCGGATACGAAGATGCGCGAAAGTCTTTCTGAAGGAGATTCTGAATACAATTCAGGTGATCAATAATGGAACTGATTGGAATTCTGATCTTCGCCTTTGCGCTAGCGCACAGCTTTTACAAGGATCATCAGAAGAAGCTGGAAGCAGAAGAGAAGGCGAAAGCGAAACGATTTGATGCTTCTAATCAACCTTCGCGGATGAGTGAAAACGGCGTGAATCGACAAAGAAACACGCGCCAAACCCAAGCTCGACAGACTCGACAAACTTTAAATCGTCAAAGTACCAGTCGCGGTAGACACCAAGAAGATAAGAAGCCCAAAACCTTGGCGGATTATCTAGCTAAAGCTCAAGAGTATTTAGATGAAGTAGATGCGGATGCGCAAAAGTCTTTTGAAGAAGCGAAGGCTGAAAAAATTCAAGTTACAAAGCAACAAGATCAAAGAAGAAATGCAAATCAACAAAATCGTGGTCAGCAGTATGCTAAACAAAATCAGGCTATGCGGGCACAGAACCGTCAAAACCAACATGCAACCTTAAACCAAGCTGAGGGCGGTCAAAGTACCGCGCTTGTTGGTGAAGGAACGGGTTGGGATGAGTCAGATGTATATGCTGACGGTCGTGGCTATTCTGCAGAAGGTAGTCGCTCTAATGAAGGTTCTGTACCTGAAAATGCAATGTCGAATGGTGATTATTTTGACCAAGAAATGGCTGCCAATGTCCTTGAGTTAGGGAAAGAATTGCAGCAAATGGATGAAATGTATGACCGTGAAGCGGACCGTTTTGATAGAGAAGTAGGCCAATTGTTTAAGAAAATGGAAGATCCAGGTAAAGATTTACGTGTGACGACTGAAAGCAAGAAAAAATCACGAAATCAACGCGAAATATTAGCTTTATCTAATCAAGATAACCTAAAACGTGGTATATTATTAAAAGAAATACTGGACAAACCAGTAGCTAAAAGATAGGTGTAACAATAGTCGCTTAGAGTTAACCGTCTCTAACGCATTTAGGTGAGTAAATGCTAAAGCACTAACTCGCCCATAAACTGGAACAAATGCCGAATAGACACTGCAAGTGTTTAGCGTATTTTGTGAAGTGTCGGACAATTCTGACTATGGGAACCTGATATCACGACTTTCTTAGCATGCAAAAGGGGCTGTGAGACAGCCCCTTTTAGCTTATCCGAATTTTTAAATCAGAAAGGATGTATCAAGAATGAACTGGGTTTTAAATGCAATTGCTTATGGTGACTTGATGGCGCAAGAAAATTTTGGTCAATTAGATATGATTGATTCTGTTAAAGGGTTGGGTTTTGACTATATTGAATTGAGAAGTGAGTACTTTGACGGTTCAGAACAAGAATTGGCGGACTTAAAAGCTGCAAACAAAGAAGCGGGCTTAACTGTTTTCCTTTCTGTGCCAGCACCTTTATTTGAAGATGGGCTATTAAATCCTGAATTAGAAGACTACTTTGAATTAGCCCAAGCGGTTGGTGCTGTACAATTGAAGGTCAATTTAGGTGCCTATAACCCAGAAACAGTGGTTGCAGATATGACGTTGGTCAATAAACTAATTGACCGATTCAGCATTTCCCTAACCTTGGAAAATGACATCACGCAAGCAACAGGCGCTAGCGACTATTTTAAAGCCTTTTTACAAGACAATGGTAACGATAAAGTGGGCATGTGCTTCGATGTGGGTAATTTCTTATACTTCGATGAAGATCCAGTATTAGCGGTGAAAAATGTCTTACCATTGGTACATTATGTCCACCTAAAACAAGTGGAACAAGCGACCAACACTAGTTTAGCAGGCTTATCGGTAGGGGACGTGGATATTGTTGCCATATTGAAAGAGATAGACCCAGCCATCCCCGTTGCGATTGAGTGCCAATATAAAGCTTCTGATATTGCGGAAGTTGAAGGACAAATCAAAAACGATATCGAAAATATCCTATCTGGCTTAAATTAGAAAACAGCTAGAAAGGCCTATGGAATGGCCTATATCCCTTGCTTGCAGGCCGGATGCATGG
>NZ_JBOEQF010000030.1:0-17925 GCF_050689315.1 Aerococcus sp. L_32 | reverse complement strand
GCCATAAAAAGATTGTATAGCTGGTCGTCCTATTACGTTCTTTTCCGCATATCTTTTGACTTGTAAATAAACAGTACTTGTCCCTAAAGGATCTTGATTGATTATCCCGTCTATTCCACCATCATTAGATTGAGGTGTTACTTTAACATTACCATTCTTACCGCTATATCCCATGGTATCCAGCAACTTTACAACCAGTTGTTCAAAAAAGATAGGGTCCGTTTCACGTAATTTATTTAATAACTCTATTTCTACTTCATTATTTCTATCATTAATTAATTTTTCAACTATCTCTTGAGAAGATTCATCACTATCGAAATTATTAGTTTGTAAACTTACTTCATTTTTACTAGTTGAATAATCTTCTGATAATTTATTTTTTCGGTTAAGTTCTTCGGCATACGCAATATACTCTGGCTGTTTTTTAAGTATATCCGTAGTTAACGTATCCCCGTATTTTTGTAACAATAATCTACCCTTTTCTGTCATTTGATATACAGCTCGTTTAGGTCGAATAATTGCATTAGCTTTATATAAATCTGTCAATGCAAAACCTATTCGGTTATATAAAACACCTTGAGAATTCTCTCCCTCTGAATACACTAGATTTCTTAACTCTATAGGTATATCTAAGTAATTAAATATACGGTTCACAATTACTTTTCTTGTTGCCTCTTCTCCATTATTTAAAACCTTTAATATATAAGGTATAAAAGAATCCCAAGTAGACAGTCCATTAGCAGACTTTTTTAACTTATTCCAATCTTTATTCAAAGTTAACCCTCCTTTCATAATATATATTATTAATAGCTTGATAGATAAATAGTTAATTTCAGGGTGAACTAGCTAGCAGAAGATTGTATATTACTCTACTAAATCTAAATCAACAAAATCTCCATCTATAATCTCGATTTCACTTTCGTCTATGATACCATTAAAATCCTTGACAAATTCAGGATTCAATTCTAAATCTTCGTCATAAACACCCATTAAGTTGTTTGCTAGTACATCAGCTAATCTATTGCCTAACGGTTTAAATGTGAGATATGTAATTCCACCCGAAACGACGCCACCAATTACAGGAACAGCTTTAGTAATTGTTTTTTCAACGGTTTTCTTCGTAATTTTTTGACCAATAATAGCTCCCACCCTTTTAACAATTGGATACCAAGTAGTTTTTGTAAGAGCTTGTGCTGCTACTTTCTTTCCAATATTCTTTCCAGCTATTGTAGAAGTTTTAGCAATAATAGAAGTAGCTCCACTAACACCAAACATAGCTCCTAAATAACCAATAATTTTTACTGTTGCTTCATCTGATAGATTATTATTTTTATTTTCATTAAATAAATCATCTTCACCAAATAAATAAGCAATCTTTTGAGCCATATTTATTGCAAAACCAAAGTATTGAGCTACATCAGCACCACCGGCTGCAAGCATTACAGCAATATTAGATGGTAGACCAGAAGCAAAAGAAGTCAAAGAAGTTTTGTTTGTACTATTTTTGATTACTTTGCTGGCTTTTTTTCTTATCGAATCTACAGTGTAGACAGATTGAGGTCCATTCTGAATGATTTGTTCAATATACGGAGAACTTGAGAATTGTTTTCTTAAAAAATCTTCTCGATCCACACGTATAATTGGAAGTTTAGCGACGGTATTTAGAGTATCTAAAGTATAGTTAAACATTTTATTTTCATTAGTAGAATCCATAAACTATCACTCCTAATTTCTTATTTATTATAGACTTTTTCGATAACCTTGTCTTAGGGGTTAATTAGAATAGCTTTAAGTCTCTTTAGAAACTCTTCTGAATACCTGTAGTTTAATTGTTGAATAATAAAAAGATTATCAAAATTAATCCACTCCCAATGCTTTATAAACGGCATCAAGTGGATCTGAATAGAAAATCGGTTGGATTTTGACTAATAAATCTGATGGGACTGTTTGTAAATCTTGTACAGAAGAGGATGGCAATAAAACTCGTTTAGCTCCCGCATCTACGCAAACTTGCAAGGTATTCGCGAATTCGGGTACTTTAGAGATCGTTCCACCCATGGTCATATTCCCTATCACCACTAAACTTTCTTGAAGTGGACGATCTAAAGCAGCTGAGCTTAAACCAATTAATTCTGCTACAGCTAATTCTTCCGTTAAACCAATCCCTTGCATATCTTCAATATGCATCAAGTAATCCTTCGTTTTGACACTGATAGAACTACTAATACTTTTAATATTGGCCGTAAAGTAACGAAAAGCAGTATCTAAACTCTCTCTAGCTTCTCGATCACTTCCTACGCCAGACTTTTCATACTTCCCTGTACCACTCACGACTTGATTCTCCAGCTTATAGATGCCAATCATGCTAGAGCTTCCTCTACCTGCTACATAGACGTGACCAGGCTTATTCATTCCTTCTGGAATCAGTTTTCCGCCACCTTGTTCAGGTACAGAAATATAGTGCTCATCTGTCGTTTCTTTATCGATATAAGAGAACATGACATCATAGAATTCCATGCCGCCAATCTTCTTCAATTGCTCTTTTACTCTTCTACGGCCTTCTAAAGCATAATCCAGTACTTCTTCTACTTCTTCCTTCGTAAATTTACCATGAGGATAAATTAACTTTAGTAAGCCGGATACGGTTTTTCGGACACCAATCGTGTCCCGCTGATTTAAATTATTTCCTAGATAAAAATATTGGTCAATGGCATCAGCAAATGAACGCTTTCGCATCTCACGCATAAATTCCGCTAAGTAGTCCGCAATAAATCCAAAACGGTTAGTAAAGAAAGTTGGACGATATTTAGGTATTTCCCACCCTGGTAAGTAGTAGTGAATACGGTCAAAGAAAGCAGCATCGTTTCTCATCGCATCTGGGAATGGTGCAAATAAATGAGAAGTCTTTACGAGTGAATCGACACCCTGATTGATGTTTCCTACAAAGACCATTGATGCAGACGCTGCTTTTTCTTCTTTCCCTCGACTAAAGGATCCAGAAGCCATATAGTCTTTCATAATTTGTACACCATCTTTGTCTTTAAAATTAATCCCTGCTACTTCATCAAATGTAATGGTATCCCAAAGTCCAACTAATCCTACTTGTCTCGTGGACATGTTATAAAACAAATTCGCTACAGTCGTCTGCCCACCAGAAACTAAAATCGAGTTTGGTGATAACTCTTTATATACATGTGATTTACCCGTCCCTCTAGGACCTAATTCAACTAAATTGTAGTTATTTTCAATTAAAGGAACTAATCTCAATAGTAAATGCCATTTTACACGTTCTTCTAATTGTGTGGGCTCCATACCAATCGATCGAATTAAAACATCAATCCACTCTTCTTTTGTAAACTGGTCGCGTCCTTCAAATATTTCATCCATATTCATATTTGGCATTTGAATAGGCTGTAAATTTGAGATGACAAATGGATTATTATCTCTTACTTCTTCATCAAAATAATAATCTAACTTGATCATGCACCAAATACCACCAGCTAAGAGTTTGTCATACTCTTTAACATATGAAGAAGCCATTTCAACACCCTTTAGACCGAGGTTTGAGAATTCTGATTCATATTTATCATTTTTTGAATTGAGTCGAACCGTAATTTTATCAATAACCGAGTACTGTCCTTGTTCTCTGATTCGTGATTTAATTTTTTCTGCTTCATCTGGACGAACATAATTTTCAGCAAGAATATTCTTTACTCGGTTCACACCTTCTTGCATACTTGCTTCATCATCCGTAGCCGCAAACATCCCTAATAAATACTCCAACACAAATGTTGGGACATTCGCTCCTTCTTTAATCAGCTGAGTCAGGTCTTTTCTCACGACCCGACCAGCAAAATGTTCATTTAATTTGTCATCTAAATCTAAAGCTGCTTTTTCCAACCTTACACCTCATTCTTAAAAGAAATCATTAACGATACCTAAATTAATTTTAAACGGAATCTTGGCTGTATATTGATCAGTTTCAGTATCTTTAATGACCAAGAAGTAGTATTTATTTCGATCAAATTCAATGGTTTCTAAGGCAAACTGTTTACTAAACATACGTTCTTTTGAATTTTCATTTGTTTTATTCGCAATTATGGTTTCAATATTTGAAATGATATTTCCATTATCATCTTCCATATAAATATTCACTGTTCTTGCAATGTTTTTGTTCTCCACTTTTTCACTTTGGAAGAATTGAAGTGTAAATAACTTATTGGTAATTGAGCGGGTACGACTCGTTAATTCTACATTCACTTTTTCAACTGTCTCTACCCCTTTTTGGGTTGCTCTTCTATTTTTGAATGTAATTAGAGGGATGACAACTTCTTGTAGACTCGCACCACCATGTACAAAATTCGCACCCGGACCTTGAATGCGATTACGAATCGAACCATTCGGTATATATAACTGCAAGTCATTCTCATTATTTAAAACCGTCCCGACGTTTATACGAATTTGACCATTTAATTCTTGTTCTTTATTGGATAATGCATATCGTCTTGAAGATTCGACAGGTTTATCTAACTCTTTCGCAATTTTCTCACTCTCATCTAACGGGCTTCTTTGGTATAAGAAGCCGTGATCGGAAGTCACGTATATATTTGTCCCACTCAAGTCATTTCGGATTGAATTAATCAGGTTAAATAACTCAGAGACTGAGCTATCAGCTGCATTAAACACTCGATTTTCTGTAGCTGAATTGTCACCTATACCATCAATCGTATCATGATAGATATAAATCAAATTAAGTCCTTTAAACGTCTCAGATTTTTCAGACTTATTTAATGCCATATAGTCTGAATATTTATAAACAAGACTATTTTCTATTTTATTTTCAATAAATTTCTTACGAGCACCATAGCCTTCTATTGGCTCCTCATCTACCATTACTTTTCCTGAAGAGTCAATATTCAAAGAACGATACGGCAATAAAGCAGCCATACCTAACTTGGTAATCGAAGGTACAATCCCTAGCATCGGTTCGATTTCAGTTGAACCGATTGTTTCGGTATTTAATCGTTCGACTAAATCAGTTGCGATTTCATAACGCATAGCATCAGAAATGATGACAAAAATACGTTCTCCTTTTGCAATACGAGATGTTGCGCAGTCTCTATAGAAGTCTTGTTGTTTCTTCACACCTGTTAAGTTCCAGTCCTCAACTAAATCTGTCCGAACAGCTTGAGACCAATTGGCTCCCAATTCACCAATAAACCAATGGGTATAGAGGTATTCGACTTTTTCTTGAAGCTTGTTTACAAACTCATCCTTTTCACTCATATCATATGCCAAGTAAAATTTACGATAGTAATTATCCATGCGGTAATAAGATTTTTCATACGCATGGAAAATATCTTCGGCTATCCCCTGAGGTAAGCCATGGTCAAACTCTTTTCTGAACTCAAAAATTTTAATTGTATAGAATAAAGTGTCGTAAATATGCTCATACTTTTCAAAGTAATGTTTTGTGCGTCGGTTCTCAATAATCGATAAGTATTTATCAAAATCTTCCAAGTCTTTTAGAAGAACATTAGCTATATGAAGGATAATTTCTTGATCAATCATTGGAAAAATATCTACATTTTCATATTTCTCAAGTGGTAATTCTTGAATAATTTCTTGTAATTTAATTTCCTTTTCAATTTGTCGCGCATAATCTACAAATCGTGGTGCATCTACTTGATTCTGCATCCAATGATCAATAAGAATATAACAGTCCCCTGCATGACTTAATGCAATAAAGTTTTCTAACAAAGCTAAATCTTCTTCGTCCATTTGGAAGCTTAAAGCAGAGATAGTTAAATGCATGAAGAGTGTCTTTAAGGATTTTTCCTCACGAATATAACCATAATGACTACCTACTAATTCCCAGAACCGTTCGATATCGAAGAACTTGCTGATAGCCTTTAAATATTTATTATCATCCTCCAAGGACTCTATCAAGATGGTTCTTAAAGCTCTCTCAAAACTTGGTATATCTAAATTACATAAAGCACTAATCATCCGTAGTTCGATGGCAGCCTCCGACTCTATTACTCCTGAGTAACTTTTAAACTTTCGGTATCGGACTTTATTGTCAAAGAAGACTGCGTATCTTTGCATAGTCGGTCTTAAAGAACTATCGATTTGTAATTCATTCATAATCAAATCAATGCGACTCGCTTTAAATGTTTGTGAATAAAGCACCGTATCGAGTAACCAATTGTCTTCGGACTGTAAATCTAGATTCGAGTATATTAAATAACTCGAATCTAAATTTTCTGCCTCTAATAGATGTTTTACATAAAATTGGTTATCATTAGTTAATTCTTGCAGCTTTACATCCGTTAATTCGATAGAATCCCAATCATCTTTGAATTCTTCTTGTTGATCTTCCCAAAAAATAATTCGTCGTTTTTCATAATTTTCGAGCGGTTTATCCAACATTTTTTGTAATGTGAATTCGATTTGATTAAGATCCATCCCCACACTAACCTTCCTTAGTTAATCTATATTTTTTCAACTAATCCTTTAAACTTCGGATAATTGACGTTAAATCCATCATCTAAGTCAATTTCTATTTGTTGATCGGCCATATGACGTAATTTTTCATCATAAGCGATTAATTCCGTTAATTGCTTTTCAACGGTTTTCATTTCTTTTCTTGCTTTATTCAATTCTGTGGTACCTGCATCACTATTTAAAATTAGATCCAAATCAATTTTTCTTGTTTCTAATCGTTGTTGGACATCGTGTAAATACTCCGTACGGATACGCGAAATGGTTGTTTTATCATAACGATGCATATAGATAAAGCAACTAAAGGCATTCTCTCTACCAGAAGTGAATTTCCAATAAATTGGTCGTCTCCCACTTCCTGTCACACTATACATTTTCGCATGATCTTTAAAGAAATCTTTTAAGAAGTAACTATGAATCGCGTCTCTAGATGTTTCATTCTTTTTCTGACCTAATGCTTCAGCGATAAAATTAAGATTTTCTTCAAGCGTTTCTATGCCATATACTATTTCAACGAATTTAACAAAGCGATTAACTAGATCATCTTCTAAGTAAACATCAGAAGTAATTGGAATAATATTATCTTCAACCACACCATATGTTTCATATCTAGAAGCATCAAACTCTCCTCCAGCATAGACTAATCCTTCTTCATCTAAAGAATAACGACCAAACATACAACCAACTGCGTAAGAGATAAACTGTTCGATAACTTCTTGTTTCGTTAATACATATTGATTTCCTTTAATCTCCTCTGGAATATCTTTTGCATCATTATATATTTTCGTAATAGTAATATCTCTGTCACTCACTTCAGATACCAATTCGTCTTGTAAGCCGTATATATCGATAAAAATTCGATTTAATTCCACTTCATTCTCTTTTAATTTATAAAAACGTTCATCTGTTACTTCCATCCATTTATTGTAACTTTCACCTATTAATGATGTATTATCTTGGTATTTAATTAAGGGTATTTTTTTGAAATTCCAAGAAGTTTCAAAACTATTCCAATCATTTTTAGATATTTTTATACTATTTTCTACAATTTCTAACACTTTACTTTCATATCTTTTATCAAAAATTACCGGAAAAGAAGCTACATCACCACTACCAAGATTCAAAGTTGGATTTATAATTTTAAATACATAGTCAGATATTTTACTACTTAATATTGCAAGCGCAATTCTCAACTTTTTCTTTTCAGGTGCAAATGCTGCCATGCCAGCATTACTAAATATACTGCCTTGTTCAATATATCTTATGCTAAACCCTCCACTAGTAATTGCAGACCATGAAATAGATTCTTTAAAGTAATACTTTGGATTTCGAATTACTGAACGTTGTTTACCTTTTGAGTCTGTAAAATTTTTAATTTCTTTTCCATCATACTCCCAATTTATAAGATAGTCATAATTTCCATACCACTGTCTTCTGGCTCCACCTTTATTAAATGGAGCCCATTTTTTTGAGCTATTCGAAAAATCAATGGAAGATTTAGCGTCAAAATATATCTTAGTATGTATTGGCTCCCACCAAAGTCTAAGAAATCTATCATTATTAGCAGTAGCTAGGCCTTGACGGACATCTAATAGCTCTCCAAGTGGTTGAGCATTCTTAAATGCATATAAAATTGAATCAGAAGCCCAATACGCAATAGGACTACCAGGAATATCTTTTAAGTTATTTTGATCGAAAGTGTATCTATATGTTACTTCTGGATTTGCTACCGCTTCTTTCGTTTTTAATGGTTGTTGTTTTGACCCTATAAAATCAGATAAGCGAACATACTCTCCTGGTAAATCTTTATTCATATTACGAAATGTAAATGTACAAATTGGAACAGTAGCTCCTTCAAAGCCAGAATATTCTAATTGAATTAAACTACTAATTGTAGAATCTGAAATTATTTTATTTCTTAATTTTTCATGGGAAGAAATGAACATCCAAACATAAGGACTCATGAAACCAATATGACCATCTTCCTTAGTTAAATCAAAACTTGACATAATAAATGAAGAAAACAAATCTGACTTTACATCATCATAATTTTTCGATAAATACTTTTGAGTAGCAGAGGTTTGATATCTTCTTCCTAAATAAGGTGGATTTGTTACATAGATATCATAAGTTTTAGATAGTAATTTTGCTTGCTTAATTAGACTTTCAAATCGACTGATAACTTTGTCATAAATACCGATTTCTAATAGATTTAATTCAGAATCATTAATCGTTTGAAGTCTTTGTCTTAAGAACTCCTCTTCGAAATCTTCTATTATCAATAAAGAGCCTATTTCTTTTGCGTGCTTGAATTGCTTTATAAAAGTATGCATTCTATCGTAGCTTTTACCTTTGCTTTCTCCTGCAAGGAACTGAATATCTTCTTCTGTAAAGTCACTCGTCTCTTCTATTGCCAATAGATTTAGTTTGAGCCCATTTCTTTCTATATCTCGAAGTAATCCGTTATGAAATTTGATACCCTTCATTACAACAGAAAAAGCTGCAAGCTGGTAAGCTCGGTCATCTATATCCAAACCGTATAAATTATTTTCAATAATTAAACGTGGAATTTCACGATTTGTATAGCCTTGTTTTATATAGATTTCTCTAAGGACTTCAAACATGTAAACCAATATATGCCCACTACCCATTGCTGGATCAATACACTTTAATTCTTCTACTTTTAACTGGCTATCAACTAGTTTATCTAACTCCTCTTGTTCTTCTGCGGAAGGATTCGTATTTTCTAAATAATATTCCCAATTATTTATTAAGTCTCTATCTTCAGGGTGAGCTTCCACCCATTGCTTACCAATAGTATTTTGTACCATATAGCGAACAATCCACTCTGGCGTAAATAATTGAGTAACAGCTGGAATTTCATTAGGTTTATAGGCTTTTTTAGCACTGATTAATCGTTCATTTTCTTCAGAAATATAATATTGGTATAACCAACCAATGATTTCTACTTCATACCAATCATCCTCAGGGAATACTTGAGTATTTGTCATTGTTCGTACAAAAGAATCCGTATTTAATAAACCTTCTGGGAAGAGTATTTCAGTGTAATCTTCAATTGTACCGAACATGAATGGTAGATAATCATTCAAATCATTACAGTGAGCGATAATCAAGTATTTAAACAATTCATCATCTTGATTATTCAATTTCATTTCATAAACTTTTTCATTGTCGATGTCTAGACCTAGAGATAGAGCTTCCTTCATCATATCTGGTTCATTTCCACCGTCTAAAGAAGATAAGACACGAACTTTTGTGGGTAAGTAATCATTGACTTCCATAAACCGCAAGGCAATAAAACGGTTAAACCAAGTATACGCTGCTTCTTCCATGACTTGTTCAAAGCTCGTTTCTTTGATTCGACGAATTAGCTCGTTTCGTTGAATACGTTCTGCTTTTGCTAAATGCTGTCCATTAATAATTAAAGCATCCGAACTTTCTACACTAGCATCTTTGATACTATCTTCAGTGATACCAATTTTTCTAGCTTGAAGAGCTACTTTTTCAAGTAGCTCTCTTCGCGCTTCAACTGCAAATGTTTTTAATTTTCCTTGATTCATGAAATCATCCTTCTAATCTATTATTTCAATAATCTGGTTCATTTGAATACTTCGTTTCAGTTCTCGTGATAGGTCACTTAGATAATTTTCAATATCTTGCTCATTCTCTATTCTAGTCGGCTTTACAAGATTTGTAAGTCTTACTCTTTGAACTGGTTTAGGTTCCGCAACAGTTGATGAAGATTCTTCGTTTCCATTATTCTTCTGATGATGTGTGTCTACTTCTCGTCGGATAATTCTTTCATAGTTTTCTTTCGCATCAGTACTATAAACCGTTAAAGCATCTACTCGATGGATATCACTAGTTTCTTCAATTTGACTTAAATAATTTGTCCAAACACTGTGAATTTTTGTTACCGTATGTTCAGAAACCCCATCTTGGTTGCTGTATTCTTTCATACGTTCAAAGTCATCTTGAATTTTTTCTTTTGCTTTAGTTTGTCGATCTCGTAAAATTTCATCAAATGTTTCGTTAAAGTTGTCTTTTAATTCAGGGATTTTTCTAATTTCTGAGTAAGGAATAGGGTTTCTTATAATTTCTTTCAGCTCTCGCACAGTACTGTCGATCGTTTCATTCATCTCATTTTCGAAGAAGGATTGATTCTGTTCATAACGATTCAGTATCTCTAAACCATCATCAAAAAGATTTTTTTGATTGGAGCCAAAGAAGCCTCTAATATACTCAAAATCTTCATCCCATCGAACTAATTCTTCTTCCATTTCAACTAGTTTATTAAAATAAGTTAGGTTATCTAATCGATTGGTAAATTGGTCAAATAACTCGATACCTTTTTCCAATAAGCTAAATCCTGGGTAGTTTTTATTTGTATATTTTTGTTGATAGTTATTAATTTCAGCTATTTTGTCATTGATTAAATCTTGGATACCTAACATCATGCCATCTTCGTCTTGCGGCAAATTAACTGTATCAAAGAGACTTCTTGCTATGCGTTTTACTTTAGAAAGTAATGTACTATCTACTTTTTCTCGTTTAAGTATGATGCCTTTTGCACTTTCCATATTGTTCGTAAAAACATCCATTAATTCTTTTTGAGACTCTTGTGTATTTAAATAAAGCGTATTGTATCGTAGACGAATCTTTTCGTCTTTGAGTAAATCAACCAACATGCCAGCAACATCCAATTCCTTCCACCCAAAGGGAACTGTTCCAAAATGATCATACAATGATTTAACCTGAATTTGTTTGCTCATTTGAGTTTGTAATTCAATATATTGTTCAATCTCATTCATTGCCGCTCTATTTGGATAAGTCGAGTCATCCATTTCTAATTCAAATGACCCTGTATCATTTGAACTAATTTTTAATTTTAAATCTTTTTCACTTTCAATGTGGTGCTTTACTAAGTTCAATTTGTGATAGGTATTTTCTACGAGATAAGATAAACCATTATTGATACGCTCACGGGCTGTTGAACCGTTCATTGAAAGTTTTTGACCATTCGTAAAGAAATCAGCTTCTTTTACAGCTATTTCTAGTAAGTCTCTTACTCTGCGTCTACGTTCACGGACCTCTGCTTGCTTATTATTCAGGATGTTTTGTTTCGTTTCAGATAAATCATTCAGATTTCGACGTCGGCGATATTGTTCTATCTTCAGCACTTCTTCTATTTCTTCAATGTATGAAGCGTCTCCACCTAATCGAACAATTAAGTCTCGCGAAGTCATCGATTCCATTTGTAATTCTTGGTCTTCCAAATTACTAGATGAAATTGCCGATAATACTGCTAAACTGATGCTAGCTGTTTGTCTACCATGCTTGACTGTGTCGAGTATTTCATTAAAATCGAAATGGTAGTGATTTGAAAATCGTAATTTTTTCTCTGGAAAAATATCTTCAAATAAATACTCTGAAAGTGACTGAATAATATCCATTTCATCAACAGACATGCTTTGTATTTCTCGGTTAATGTCTTGTTCCTCATCTGTCAAGAAGATAAAGTTCTCACCATTCTTTTGAATTAAGCGCTCTTGTCGTAATTTATTTAAAGAATCTGTTAGCTTTTGTTTGAGTACTGTTTTATCTTCGTTCACGTTCGTTAGCATTAAAGTAGCTATATTATCAATATTACCAGGAATTTCTTCGATATATTTAATCATGAAGAGTACTTTTAACAGGTTCACATGGAGTTCATCGTCAGCCAAATTGGGATTATTTGATGCATTATTAATCACTCGTGTGATTGTAGGATTTAGAAATTCACTCATCGTATTATAGAATGCATAAAGCGGAATGAGTGCCCCTTCTTCTTCATTACTATACTGTTGTGCTGCCTCTTGATAAGCTGATAAGAGTGAACGCTCACCTTCAGAAAGATGTTTACCTGAGGAACCATGTTTTCTTACTTGTTCGAAGATATTTTGTAATAACTTAAATTGGTAAGGAACAAAAGGATAATCTTGTGCAAACTCTATTCCATCATTATATCCTCTATAGTTTCCTGGCGTGTCTCTGAAACTAATTAGATTATTTAAAATTGGACCTTGTTCTGGATATACCGCTTGTAGTTGTTCTGTTACTGCTGGTTTTTTATCTAAAATTCTTTTCTTAATAACCTCATCTGCAGAAGTTGATGATAAAGAAAGTCTTGTATCAAATCGACCTTGAATTCTCGAAAAATCGTCACCTTTTACTTTGATAACATCATCGATACTTTCTTGTGACGTAACAAGAACCCAAACTTTACCTAAAGAAGTCGCCCCTAGACTTTCTACTACTGTCTGAAGATTCAGCATTAGATTTCGATTGTCGCCTATGTATTGACCAATCTCATCTACTAAGAAAACTAAGTGGAAATTATTGTCTTTACTGTCTACAAATTCTTTCACTTCCTGCGCAAATGATTCGATTGTAAGGTCATCTGCTTGATCCGCTCTCTCAAACCAATTTCTAGCACCGTCTACTGACATATTCGTGGCATGAGCCAGGGATTGAATAATTTCTTCTCCTCTAAAATAGAAGTTACTTTGATTTCCTACCCAAGATTCATTAGCCAGTTCTGCATATTTTTCTTTGAATCCTTCAAAATTCCCTTCATCATCCAAAAATTTTTCCATTCTTGAAATAGCTGTATTATCACCATAATAGCCTCGGTGTTCATCAAAAACTTTTTTAAACACTCGAAGAATCGCATCTCTACTTGTATAGCTTGTATTACTCTTTGCATCGATGTTAAATAAAATAGTATCTGTTTCAACAGAAGATGCTTTTTCCATCAAAGCATAAACCATTGGATCATTTATTTTCTCTTGAAAAAAATCAACAGGTCTTTTACCATTTACAGGTTGGTTATTTAATAAATATGACAGAATTTTAAGGAAGTGAGATTTACCGGAACCGAAGAATCCACTAATCCAAACACCCATTTTATCGGTTGGCTGGTCGACACTTCGCGCGTAGTTTTCATAAAAACGAGAAAAATGTTTCTTTAATTCTTTAGTGACTACATATTCATCTAATTCTTGATAAACGATTTCTTCATCTCTTTGCTGTACTTTTACGACGCCACGGATATCACGATTTATATCCTTTAAAAACATATCTTTTATTATCAAAACTGTTCCTCCTTAAAGTCATCGACTAACCGAAATGCACGGTAGTAGTTTTCAGCTTCTAATTTATTAAATAGTTGTAAATCTTGTTCATTATATTGACCTGGGTAGAATAAAATGACAGGTGTTTTATCTTCTAAAATATCTTGAAGATTATTTAAGATATTGTGCGTTCGAACAATTGGAAAAATTTGACCAACTCCAGTTATAAAAAGAACATTATGGTCACCCATTTCCTTTTTAATTTTCTCTAAAAATATTTCTGGTCTTGCGAAAGTTGTTAAAGCACGATATAAAAATTCTTTGCCTTCTTTTTCTTCCATTTTAAAGATTTTATCGTAAATATTCTTTTCTTTTGCGATGTCTAAAAACATTTCATACAGATTAAATTCAATAATACGACGATTATGATG
Source organism: Aerococcus sp. L_32 (assembly GCF_050689315.1). NCBI lineage: Bacteria > Bacillati > Bacillota > Bacilli > Lactobacillales > Aerococcaceae > Aerococcus > Aerococcus sp. L_32. The sequence continues at coordinate 3,857 of NZ_JBOEQF010000030.1, read as the reverse complement.
AGGAACTTTAAAATAATCATTGATTAAATAATCGACATGATCTCTTACTTTTAACTCGTCCCTTGGATCATAATCAAAAATATAAAAGCTAATTTCATTTCCAAGTCCTCGACCATCAATGAAAGTCTCTTCATGAATTTTATCTTTGATTAGATCTAATCTTTTATCTATGTTTCTCATAAAGTCTACCCTTCCATTGCTTCCACATATTCTTTGTCGCCTATTTTAATTAGATAATCTCTTAATAAATCATCCATTTGTACTGGAAATAAATCTGTTGAACTTAACTTAGTTAAATAGCCTATCTCAAGTAGAAGACGATTATATGAGCTCTTTAAGCGCTTCAATGTTGACTCACTCCAATTTGCTAACTTCTCATTTCTATCTGCCTTTTCATTAAAAAAGATATTTATATCTTTTCTTTCATAAATCAAATCGTTATTTTGGAGTTTATTTTTTATAACTTCATCCATAAATTCATAAAATAATAAGTCAGTTTTTATAATTGCATAAAAATTGATTTGTTTAGCCAATTGATTTGATTCTTCTAAGACATAATTTCGTAATTGATTGTCTAGTGCTCTTGCCCGTTTTAATATATATGGAAAACTTCTAGTTGTACTCGATGCTTTTTGTTGAAATAAATTTTCTTCAAATACTTTTTTTCTAATCTCTTCGTCTGTTAATCCTTCTTCTATGAGACTAACTGTCACTTTAAATTCATAAAATCTAAAGCCAGCACCTGTTAAAGATGTTGAATATACTTTATCTGTCATGGTGTAGTTATCTCCTCAGTATTAAAGTCAATAATTTTAGAAACAACTGTTAAACGATTCTTTCCACATTGCTGTTTAAGTATTGTAGTAAAATCATTATCTTTAATTATTTTTGGTTGGTTATTTTTATAAATCATGGTTATAAGTTCTTCCAATGTTTCATCTGTTAAATTATTAACCCAATATTCATCAATTATTTCATTAATCGCAACTGCCACTTCTCGTTGGGTCCGGTAAAATTTTTTTACCTCCATAGAATCACCTCAATATTATTAAATTCTTACTTTTATTATACTAAAGTAAAAGGGATTTTGAGCACTTTTATTGCACTTTATTTATAAAATAGTTTCCCACCATTTTATAAAAGATGATGGGAAACTATAGCAATAATATATTAAAATTAAAAAGTATATCTGGAGCTCTCCACTTCAACTGAACTATTCTCTCACTGCGTAATAATTATTTATTCATATAAATCAATTCCCACTATTTGGAACTAATTATATTAAAGATCATTTACAAAGAATTTTTTTCAGATTGCTTAGTATAAGAATTATAAAAACAATCATAATCCGCGAATTCATGTACTAGTATAGCTCTTATAACTAGAATTAATCTTTTTCTTCTCTAGAATGCGAGCACTATTCCTCTATCAACTACTATATGCTGGATGATAGTAATAACTAGTATAGAGTAATGATTTTACTTTCTTGCGCTGATTGTTCCTTATTCATCTTATCTGACGCATCTACAAAATATTTTTTCAATTGATTCAAAGTCTCGATTGTCGTCATAAGATCTTCTTCAGAAATGTCGATTGAACTTGCAACTTCCTTTTTATATTGGAGATAATATTTGTCCAATAATTCTTTGCCTTCTTTTGTACTTGTGATGTAGGATACTCTTTTATCCGTTTGTGATCGTTCTCTTATAACGAAACCTTTTTTTTCCATTTCATTTACAAGTGCTGTGATGTTTGGTGAAGATATCAGCATTTCTTTTGAAACATCCGTAATTCTGACATTTTCTTCAAGTTTACTTATCGCATAAAGTACATATAAATAGCTTAATTTTATGCCTTCTGGTAGATTTGGAAATATGTGTATGATTTCCTTTGCGACGTATTGGGTTGGAAGTCCATGAGGGCATCGATCAATTCATTCGTATTGAGGAAGGTGAAGGCTTATGCAAGATGGGCCCTTCTGAAGACGATCTAAATTTCCAAGAAAAAGTGACAGACGATGATGCTGTGTTTGTACCAGCTGATATGTGGCATAATATTGAAAACATAGGCGATAAACCACTAAAACTATATACCATTTACGCTGGTCCAGATCAATTAGAAGGAACGGTTCATGTCACTCATGAAGACGCGGAAAACGATCCAAATGAACACTAAATGCTAATAATAATCAATAAACCTACCCTGCACCCAATGAAACATTTATTGGTGAAGGGTTATTTGAGTATAGAAGATGTTTTGTGCCAAAAGAACTACAATCGTTGTAAAACTGGTGGTTGAAACAAACTCCATATTAGAAAAATAATTTATATAACTAAGTAAGCTATGCCCCTTTTTCCAAAAGTAATAGAAATGGAAATGTTTATCACAGTTCTAAGCAAGGCACTTAATCAAAAAAAAGACTCCCCAACAGCTTCTATAACTGTTAGGAAGCCTTTGTTGAATATTACGGAGGTGGGCGATGCTTAAATGCTGATATACCAACGTTTAAAGGCATTTAGCGCAAAATGATCCAGTACATCTTTAGCAAGATACTTACTGGTACTTTGGTAGATATATAATATGTTTTCTTCTATATAGAGTATGAATTTTTCATCTCTGGTAAATAGGACATAATCATCAACTGGTAATTCACCCACATACGTATATAGGGTATAGTCATAATTCTTACTAAATCCTTTTTAATCTAAAAATTTAGGAATACTAAAATTAACATCTACTATTGCTTTAGATATTAATTTCATAAAATCACAGCTTTCTCAACATCAAAGTTGACCTTATACCCATTTGTGAATATAACGTTGTTAGAAGGTCAGTAAAGGAAGATGCAAATGTGAAAAGCTGACTGGAGCGAAACAAAGAAAACAAGCAAAAGAAAAAGGATATTATCGAGACCACATTCAAAATAATCTCAATAATATCCACACTGTACCACCTAATAAAGTCAATATTAGAATAGTTTAAAGGGAAGTCGACCTTCCTTCCCTTTCATTATATAAATAAAAGGTTTTTTTCAAATGAACGATTATAAAAAACAAGATACTAAAACTTTACTATTAGTACTATTATTAATAGCAAATACTATCTGGGCGGTGATTAGATGGAACAAGTAGCAGACTTAAGCATAATCAAAGAATTATTAGATACTAAAACAGGATATAAAATCGCAAAAGATACTGATATTCCTCAGCAGACGATTTCACGTTTTCAAACTGGTACAACACCGATTGAAAACATGAAATTAGGTGTTGCAATGAAATTAACTGAATATGCTAAACGAAAAAAAGCTAATATCAGTTAAATTTTTGGGTATAATAAATGAAAGCAAATCGTCGCTGGCAAATTCTGATAATAGGTGATTTCATGAAAAAATTATTACTTCCCAAAAATATATTAATTTTATTACTTGTGTTATTCACTATTGTTACCTTTACCTTCCCTGAAGCTTATAAATACAACCGCATATTTATATTCCTATTTTTACTAAACATTATTTGGTCGATTTATTACGAGAAAAAAAGGAGCTAACGCTCCCTTTTATAAACCTATCATTAAGACACACACGCCAGCCTTTTAATTAATAAAGATATAGATATTAATTACATTAGTAAGCGTCTCGGATACGCTACTACCAATGAAAACCTATCTACCTACGCACATGTTTTAGATAAGTTTAAGCAAAAACAAGACAGTAAAGTTATTGAAACATTAAAGGATTTTGATTCATTTCAGAGTGCAAAGTGAGTGCAAAATGTTTTGATTTTCTCTGATAAGCAAAAACTCAAGAACATTGATATATCAACGTTCTTGAGTCTATATGATGAGCTTTGATATACTCA
>NZ_JBOEQF010000029.1:0-18061 GCF_050689315.1 Aerococcus sp. L_32 | reverse complement strand
ACAAAAGAAAGAAGCAAGTGACTTCACAGGTTCCACACAGACGGAAACAAAGCCACTATTCTCTTTTAATAAAGAAATTAATGCGGGAGCTGTAGTAATCTTAGTAAACGAGGAGGCTGACAATACTATAAATAAATGACAACTTAAATAAAATAGCAAAGAACATTTCATTTTAAGACATTTTCTAAAGAGGAGGCTCATTGTCAAGGTCAATCGGAATAGCATACGGAAAGAAGTTCTGCACCTTATAAAATTTGTCAAAAAGACTGTTGCCTTTTCAAGGGACCGTGCAAAGGGTGTATAGGATCGGTTAGAATTTTAAAGGGGCCATGGAAGGTTGAATGAGATCGGTTAGAATTTTAAAGGGGACCATGCAAAGGAAGTATGGAATCAGTTAGAATTTTAAAGGGACCATGCAAAGGAAGTATGGGACCAATTAGAATTTAAAAGGGATCATGGGAATATCAACTATGATTCCATTGAAAAAATAGATGAAGATTCTAAAAATATATTCGTAGAGATTCAAGAGCACCTCCGAAAATTACAATAACTAAATATTTCACCAATGAAGAAGACGAAAAAATATTGAAAGAAATATATATGTCTGGAAGATTATTAATCTATTTATATACGCCTGAAGTTATTTCCAATCTTGAAAATGTATTTCAATCTAAATATGCTGAAAGAATAGAAAATGAAAGTAATCCTTAAAAATAAAAATGCCGTGTAAAGCTCATATTTGCTCTGTGTGGCATTTTCAAACACACTAGTATGTATATATTCAAATATATTTGAAAAACTCTCTATATTGACCTACACATCCAAAAAATATAGAGAATCATTTACTAACTTAATTAATTCTCCATAACCACATTAAAAAACGTATTCATAAGTTAAGACTAATGATCATGGATTAATAAACATTACCTAATCACTTTTTGCCATATTCATTTCTTATAACTATAGGTTGTAACATAAATCTTAATGAAAGATATGGGCTTGACTGAACTTGTAAAAGAAGCACTTTAAAAACAATTAAAATTAGTGGGCATTAATAAGAGATTTATAGGTGATCTAAGGGATAATTTGTTGTCTTTGGTTTCTAAATTAATCTACGTGTTTATTATGGAATCGCTTTTTAAATATTGATGAGATAATAAAAACAACGATAAGTCTTCATTTGTAATTGATAAAAATCAAAGTGTTTGACAATGATAAGGGGTAATTATAAACTACATGTAAGTTCATTCAACTACATTTGTAGACAAAGGTGGTATTACCAAAAGGAGAGAAATCGCATGAAAAAAACAATTATAAGTAGTCTTTTATCTGTAGCATTATTAAGTTCTTATCCACTAGTGAATAAGGTAGGCGCGAATACACTTGATGATGCAGATAATGCTGCTCAAACTGGCTCGAAAACGGTGGCTAGCGAAACAACGGATAAATCTCAAACAGGCCACGAAGGTATGGAACATGATGAATCTGGGGAAATTCCAGAAGGATTGGCAGAAGCAGAAAATCCAACTTATCCAGAAGGAAGCGAAGTAACGATTCAAACCGATCACATGCCAGGAATGATGGGAGCTACAGGTGAGGTTGTAGGTGCCTTTGATTCAATTGCCTATGAAATCACCTATAACGATACCAAAACAGGAGAGGAGATCGCCAATCACAAATGGGTTGTACACGAGGAAGTTGAAAATGCCCAAGACGAGCCTTACCAAGCAGGTGACGAAGTCGTTCTAGAAGCTGACCATATGCCCGGTATGCAAGGGGCGACCGCAACTATTGATTCGGCAGAAGACACCACTGTTTATATGGTCACGTACACGGATACAGAAACAGACGATACTGTTGAAAATCATAAATGGCTAATAGAAGAAGAATTAGGGGAAGAAGTACAAGACTCAAGCCAATTTTGGAGAGCGCGTACAGTAGAAGAAGTACAAGCAGATGTTTCCCAATACGATACATTAGAAGAACTTAAAAATTACGAAGTGGTTTGGGGAGATACTCTCTGGGCGATTTCTCAAAGTACTAATTTTTCAGTAGACGATTTAACTGAAGCATTTAATATTAAAAACGCTGATTTAATATTTGCTAACTACACACTTGAAAATCAACCATCATTAGAAGATAGCTATGAGAACCAGATAATTAGCGAGTCCAAAAAAACAAGAGATATGGATAATATGGGAGATATGGATAATATGGGAGATATGAAGCATGATGAGTCGGGAGAAATTCCAGAAGGCTTGGAAGAAGCTGAAAATCCGATGTACGAAGTAGGAGAATCTGTTATTCTTCAGCGCGATCATATGCCTGGAATGGAAGGTGCCGAAGCAACTGTTTCTGGCGTATTTGCTACGACGGCTTATGAAGTTTCTTTCAATCCAACCAATGGTGGAGAACGAGAGGAAAATCATCGCTGGGTTATCCACGAAGACATTTCTGAGTCAACCAAAGGCGCATTTGAACCTGGAGAAGAAGTGACATTAGAAGCCGACCATATGGAAGGTATGGAAGGAGCAACTGCAATAATTGATGACGCTGTAACTACGAATGTTTATATGGTGGATTACCAACCAACAGATGGCGGAGCAGTTGTTCGTAATCATAAATGGTTTGTTGAAGAAGAATTAGCTCAATAATCACTAGTGGTACATTAAAATACCTACCAAACTTAAAGTTTAAGAAATACTAAAAAAGGACGGATACTTATGAATAAATACCTAAAATTTGCCCTCATGATTTTAACTTCAACAGTCATTATGTACTTTCTAATGTTTGTGAATGTCAATGAATTTGCGCACATTTACTTTAGTCAAACCCGTGTTTATATGGCTATTTTTATGGGCGCAGTCATGGCTATCATTATGATGGGTTTTATGTGGAAAATGTATGATAATAAAAAATTAAACGCCGTTATAATGGGGCTTTCAGTCTTACTCGTGCTGGGATCGTTTGGGCTTATTCAAAACCAAGTTGGCGTAGACGATACTGCTTGGATGAGAGCCATGATTCCACACCACTCTACCGCTATTATGACTAGTGAAAATGCCAATCTCACAGATCCACGAGTACAGCAATTAAGCGAAGAAATTATACAAGCACAAGAAGAAGAAATTGTTAAGATGGAACAATTAATTGAAGATATAGAAGAAAACGGAGAAGAATAAACATTCAATAAATTTAAAAAGTAAAAAGATCCCTATACACAAGAAGTCTATGATAACTTCCGTGTGTATAGGTTTTTTCTATTTTTCCGCTTTTTCTCAATTCTTGATTTCCTAAATACGATAAACAATTAAATTGCTCAATAGTGTTCATCATATTTAGAAAATATAATTTTAAAAATAAGGAATTCTAAAATCAATAAAAGTAAATCAATGGTGACCTTATAATTAGTATTGGGTAAAGATAGGAAAACAAAGGCAATAATAGCTGGTTACATTTATTTAAAAAAGACTTGACAAGAATGGTTTACAATAGTAAACTTATCTCAAACATTTACGTTTACGCATGTAGACAATAAGGAGGGAAAAAGAATGAGTACAATAGTAGTTAACCCTCATATCACAGATGCTGAATGGGAAGTTATGCGTGTAGTCTGGGCGAATGGTCGAGTGACTAGTAAAGAAGTCATCTCCATATTGAAAGAAAAAATGGACTGGAAACAAGCCACTATCAAAACGCTCTTAGGTCGACTGGTTGAAAAAGGCGTACTAAATACAGAGCAAGAAGGTAGAAAATTTATTTATACTGCCAATATTGAAGAGAAAGAAGCCGTAGGAAATTATACAGACGATATTTTCAACCGTATTTGTCGAAAGAATGTCGGGAATGTAGTAGGGAGTATCATTGAAGATCATGTCTTAAGCTTCGATGATATCCAGCGACTAGAAGAAATATTAGAGATGAAAAAAGCTTTCGCAGTAGAAGAAGTGGATTGTCAGTGTACAGAAGGGCAATGCGAGTGCCATTTACATCATCATGGAGAATAAGGAGCGAAAAAATTGGAGAATAAATCGTTTGCCATAGAAGGTATGACCTGTGCGTCTTGTGCGCAGACAGTAGAAAAAGCGGCAAAAAAGGTACGTGGGGTCACACAGGCTTCCGTGAACCTAGCAACAGAGAAGTTAAGTATAGAGTACGATGAACCAACTTTTTCATTAGAAAATCTACAAAAAGCAGTGGATAATTCAGGGTATGAACTGATTGCCCAAGAAGGAACGACGCAAACCTTTGCAATTGAAGGGATGACCTGTGCGTCTTGTGCGCAGACAATTGAAAAAGCTGTCGGAAAGTTGTCGGGCGTAGATAAAGCTTCAGTCAATTTAGCGACAGAAAAAATGCAAGTTTCTTATAACCCGTCAGCAATTTCAGTATCTGATGTGACTGGTGCTGTATCCAATAGTGGTTATGCAGCCGTATTAGAAACAACTGAGACTCAAGATAATTCACGAGCAGAGAAGCGTGAGAAAAAAGAAAAAAGAATGAAGCAACTTTCAAATCGTTTTGGGATATCCATTATATTTACAATCCCTTTACTAATTATATCCATGGGTCCAATGGTCGGTATGCCTCTACCAAATATCGTTGACCCAATGATAAATGCATTTAATTTTTCTCTTTTACAACTTATTCTGACTTTGCCGATAATGGTAGTAAGCTGGGAATATTTCCAGAAGGGATTCAAAACCTTATTTAAAGGTCACCCAAATATGGATTCCCTGATTGCCCTTGGTACCGCGGCCGCTTTTGTATACAGTCTGGCAGCGACGATCGGGGCTGGCTTAGGTTACGGGAACTTTTCAGATTTACTTTACTATGAAGTGACTGGAGTTATCTTAACTCTTCATACGTTAGGGTTATTTTTAGAAGAGCGATCAAAGGGGCAAATGTCCTCAGCGATTGAAAAATTAGTCAACTTGGTTCCTAAAACAGCTCGAGTGATACGTAATGGTGTGGAACAAGAGATTACTGTGGACGAAGTCGCTTTAGGAGATGTTATTCGAGTTCGTCCGGGAGAAAGTATGCCTGTAGATGGTGTTGTTGTTGAGGGACGCACTTCAGTCGATGAATCAATGCTGACAGGAGAAAGTATCCCCGTGGAAAAGGAAAGTGGAGACGAGGTTATTGGGGCTAGTATCAATAAAAATGGTTCCATTGATTACCGCGCGACTCGAGTGGGAAGTGATACAACTCTATCTCAAATCATAAAATTAGTAGAAAATGCTCAAGGGTCTAAAGCACCCATTGCTCGAATGGCCGATATCATTACCAGATATTTCGTACCGATTGTTATAGCATTAGCCGTTTTAGCAGGGATTGCTTGGTTAATTGCAGGTCAATCTGGAATATTTATTTTATCCGTTATCATAACAACCCTTGTCATTGCTTGTCCATGTGCCTTAGGTTTGGCGACTCCAACAAGTATTATGGTTGGAACCGGAAAAGGGGCAGAACATGGTGTCTTGATAAAAAGTGGTGAGGCGTTAGAAACCACTCATAATTTAGACACGATTGTATTTGATAAAACAGGGACACTGACAGAAGGTAAACCTATCGTGACGGATATTTTGGTAACTCCTCTTATTACTAAAGAAAATCTTTTATATTATGCAGCTTCCGGTGAAACAGGTTCTGAACACCCATTAGGCGAAGCCATCGTACAGAAATCAAAAGAAGAGAACATGACATTAGCTAAACCAGATCATTTTGAAGCGATTCCTGGACACGGGATTCGAATTGAAATTGAGGGCAAAGATATGTACATTGGAAACCGTAAACTGATGCTAGAGCAAAAGATTGATTTATCAAGCATGGAAAAAGAATCCGATCGTTTAGCAGACGAAGGAAAAACACCGATGTATCTCTCTGTTGATGGAGAACTAGCTGGAATTATCGCAGTAGCTGACACACTCAAGGAAAATAGTATGAAGGCTGTTAAAGAACTTAGAAGACGCGGTGTTGAAGTAATCATGATTACTGGAGATAACAAACGTACAGCCAAAGCGATTGCTAAGCAAGTGGGTATAGACAGTGTATTAAGTGAAGTATTACCTGAAGATAAAGCAGAGGAAGTCAAAAAACTACAAGAGGCAGGCAAGAAGGTAGCGATGGTTGGAGACGGCATTAACGATGCACCCGCATTAGCTCAAGCAGATATCGGTATTGCAGTTGGATCAGGTACAGACGTGGCGATTGAATCGGCTGATATTGTCCTTATGCGTAATAATTTAACCGCTGTATTGACTGCGATTGATTTAAGTCATGCAACGCTACGAAACATTAAACAAAACTTGTTCTGGGCTTTTGCTTACAACCTTGTAGGTATTCCAGTTGCGATGGGTCTCTTGCATATTTTTGGCGGACCATTGATGAGTCCAATGTTTGCGGCAGTCGCCATGAGTTTCAGCTCCGTATCGGTCTTGCTCAATGCTTTACGGTTAAGACGATTCAAACCAGCAGTTGTTTAGAAAACACGTAGCTTATCTGGGATTTAAACTTCTTCCTATTCTATATAATAGGAGAAGATAAAAAAAAAGGGGAATAGAATAATGAAAAAAGAAGTCTTATTAGATGGCGTAAAATGTGCAGGTTGTGCGAACACGGTACAAGAAAGATTTTCAGCTATTGAAGGGGTTGAATCTGTAGAGGTTGATTTAGCGACTAAAAAAGCAGTACTTGAAAGTCAAACAGAGATTGATACCGAAACGCTCAATGCTGCTTTAGCAGAAACTAACTATTCAGTATTAAGTGTATAAAGTACGAATACCATTTATTCATAGATAGTAGATAGAGATAAAGTATAGAACCCTTTTCATGAGAATTATATGCAGTGTTAGATGAGAAAGTTCTAAAGCTTTAAAATCATTCTCTAATATAATAAGGAGGAATTAAAAATGAGTAATAACAAAAAACATTCGTCACATAGTCATCATAATCACGGCGACATGGATCACAGCAAGATGGACCATAGTCAGATGGATCACAGCAAGATGGATCACAGCAAGATGGATCACAGCAAGATGGATCACAGCAAGATGAATCATAGTGCGATGGATCACAGTGAAATGGATCATGGCGCAATGGGAGGGCATGCCCACCACCATCACGGTAGCTTTAAGGAGATTTTCTTGAAGTCACTCCCATTAGGAATTGCAATCTTACTCATTACTCCTATGATGGATATTCAGTTGCCTTTCCAAATTATCTTTCCTTATGCAGACGTTGTAGCAGCTGTATTGGCAACAATTCTATACATTTATGGCGGAAAACCATTCTACATGGGTGCGAAAGATGAGTTTAATTCAAAAGCTCCAGGCATGATGTCCTTGATTACTTTGGGAATAACGGTTTCTTATGTCTATAGTGTTTACGCAGTGGCCGCTCGATATGTGACCGGAGAACATGTCATGGACTTCTTCTTTGAGTTTGCAACGTTAATTTTAATCATGTTATTAGGACACTGGATTGAAATGAAGGCATTGGGTGAAGCAGGTGACGCGCAAAAAGCATTGGCTGAGTTGGTGCCGAAAGATGCTCATGTTGTTTTAGAAGACGATTCGATTGAGACTCGTCCAGTTGCTGACTTGCAAGTAGGTGATTTGATTCGTGTTCAAGCCGGAGAAAATGTTCCAGCAGATGGAACGATCCAGCGTGGCGAATCGCGTGTAAACGAAGCGCTTGTGACTGGGGAATCGAAACCAATTGAAAAAAATCCCGGAGATGAGGTCATCGGTGGATCAACCAATGGTGGCGGAGTCCTCTATGTGGAAATAAAGCAGACGGGCGATAAGTCCTTCATTTCTCAGGTTCAGGCATTAATCAGTCAAGCTCAAGGCCAATCTTCTCGAGCAGAAAATCTTGCACAAAAAGTTGCTGGATGGCTCTTTTATATTGCGGTTATTGTAGCGCTTATTGCCCTTGTCATATGGATGGTTATAGCTGATGTACCAACGGCAGTTATTTTTACAGTCACCACATTAGTTATTGCTTGTCCGCATGCCCTGGGTCTGGCTATTCCATTGGTGACTGCTCGTAGTACCAGCTTAGGGGCCAGTCGGGGATTATTAGTGAAAGACCGGGACGCTTTGGAGTTGACTACAAACGCAGATGTTATGGTTTTAGATAAAACGGGAACTTTAACAACTGGTGAGTTTAAAGTATCAGATGTTGAACTCTTTAATGATAAATATACGAAAGATGAAATTGTTGCCTTATTGGCAGGTATCGAAGGCGGATCTAGTCACCCTATCGCTCAGTCAATTATTAGTTACGCAGAACAGCAAGGGATACGTCCAGTAAGTTTTGATTCGATTGATGTTATTTCTGGCGCTGGTGTAGAAGGTCAAGCTAACGGACATCGTTATCAATTAATCAGTCAAAAATCATATGGACGTAATCTGGATATGGATATTCCAAAAGGAGCAACCCTCAGTGTCTTAGTAGAAAACGACGAAGCAATCGGTGCTGTAGCTTTAGGGGATGAATTAAAACCAACAAGTAAAGACTTAATACAAGCCCTTAAAAAGAACAATATTCAGCCGATTATGGCAACGGGTGACAATGAAAAAGCGGCTCAAGGAGCTGCAGAAATTTTAGGTATTGATTATCTAGCTAATCAATCTCCTCAAGACAAATATGAATTAATTGAAAAACTTAAAGCAGAAGGAAAGAAAGTTATCATGGTCGGTGACGGGGTCAACGATGCACCTTCTCTTGCATTAGCAGACGTTGGTATAGCTGTTGGTGCCGGAACTCAAGTAGCATTGGATTCAGCCGATGTCATCTTGACACAGTCAGACCCTGGCGACATTGAATCCTTTATCGAGTTGGCTCAGAAGACCACACGTAAGATGAAAGAAAATCTTATTTGGGGAGCAGGGTATAACTTTATCGCGATCCCAATAGCTGCAGGAATACTAGCACCAATTGGCATTACCTTGAGTCCGGCCTTCGGCGCCGTCCTCATGTCCTTATCGACCGTTATTGTTGCCATCAATGCTATGACATTGAAATTAGAGCCGAAATAAAACGAAGCAGGAACGAAAAAAGCACTGGCTGGTTTGACCGCCTTCCAGAATCGGGTCAGACCAGCCAGTATGCTGTATAAGGAAAATTATATTGGTGTCTTTTAACGCCTAAATTATTTGTGATTTAATGATATAAAATCCTGATTATTCTAAAAAAGGGACAGTGATAGAAAAATGGCTATATCTATTAAAGTGGATGAGGCAGTACAGGAATGGATGAAGAAGAAAGGTCGTACGATAATAACTGTTTCACTTAGAGCAACTCGCACTTGTTGCGTGGGTTCAGTAGATGTGGATATTTCATATAAAAACCCTCAAAATAACAACTACATGTTGATTCAACACAATGGCCTTTTTATTTATCTTGATAAAAGATTACCTTTGAGGAAGAACGAGCTACATTTATCTATGATGGGCAAATCTATTTTTTCCTCTATACATATAGAGGGCTTAATGGTTCAGTGATACTTTACTGATATCCAGCGATGCAAAAATAATATGTAGAGGCTATTCCATCTAAGTGAATCCACGACTTTTAAATCACTAACAAATACGCTTGGAAAATAAGTAATAAGTTTTCAAAATTTGAAATTTTGATGATACGACTGAGTACATCTTGTTTCTTCTTAATGTTGGTTTTGACACTACAATTATAGAGTGATTTCTAGGTGTAATCTTTTTGTTTAATCAACTTAATAGCACAATTAATTCTTTTGATAAAAATACTTGTAATAAATTCGTACGCAGAGAAACCAGTGTAAAAGACTCCTTGATATATTCAAGGAGTCTTTTTTTCGTATTTTACCCATTGTTTCTTTGAAATGAAATACCCTATTATAAACAAAAATTCGATTACTCCAAATGCCAATATAAAACTATGCATAAAGAATGCTTCGGGTAAAGCTAATATAATCGGATCGGTGCTAGGATTGAATAACCAAGCATCATTGTTAAAGAATACCTGATGGAATAGCACAAACAGCACATCAAAGTTGATCAATAGAGCCAAAACAACACCCAGCGGAAGCAAGATTCCCCACTGGAAGTATCGAAGAAGTCGCCAGTATTGCCCTTCTCTGTTTAGATACTGCATAAACCAGAAGGAGCCTATCCCTGAAGTAATCAGAATCAGGTAGTCCAGCATAAACAACTTCTTCACTTCAGTGAAGTGGAATAACCCGCTAACTGAGCTAGGGAAATCCGGCATATCCAGTTTCGCTATCCATGGGGTATTCAGGTAATCTAGCAGAATACGATAGTTCATTAAGATTTGCTCTTTCGGCATGCCTACATATTCCGATATATTCAAGTAACCAATATCAAACGAGTAGAGGAAGGTAAAGTTGATGGTTGCTGCGACCGAAAGGGATAAGATGAAAAAGGTAATGAAAATAAACCCTGAAATTTGAATGATTTTCTGCTTCAATGTGGAATTGCCCTCACAATTCATTTTGATTTATTTTTGATTTTACTACGTTCAATTCCTCTTTTAACCGTTTGTTTTCAATTTCCAACTTTTTCTTATCTTCCGATTCGGGATCCGCGTGACCATGTCCTTTATGATTATGTCCGCCATGCATACCTGGCATAACAAACATCATGAGTATGTGCCCTGCCACCATCAAAACAATAAATAGGAAGACCAATTTTTATTTGTTCATAAATCTCCTTTGTTATTGTGACCATATCAGTATTCCTTTCTTCTATAGAATATAAGTTTAATAATTGCACCTCAAATTACTCCTGGCTGTCTGTGGTTCTATTGCAGCAGTGCTCCCTGCATGTTGTAATTATTATTTTTTCTTACTCCTTATATATCGATAGAGAGTAGCTTTACTGATACCAGTCATTTCTGTAATCTCTTTGCCACTATACGCTTCGCTCTCATACAGTTTCACGGCTCGTTCAATATCACGTTTGTTCACACGTGGTCTTCCGCCTATCCGACCTCGGGCACGGGCACTCTGGAGCCCCTCTTTCGTCCGCTCCACAATCAAATCACGCTCGAACTGGCTGAAGGCCTGGAAGACGGTCATCATGAGCCTCCCCTGCGGGGTGGTTGTATCGAAGTTCTCCTTCAGGCTGACCAGCTTCACGTCCTGCTCCTCGAAGTAGGTGACCAGGTCAATCAGATCCTTGGTGCTTCGTCCCAAGCGGGAGAAGCTCTCCACCACCACCGTGTCCCCAGGTCGCAATTTATCCTTTAGACGGTTCAACTCAGGACGATTGCTCTTAGTCCCTGTCATTTTCTCCGTCAAGATTTCGTTGCAATTTTGTTCCGCTAGCAAGTCTAGCTGCCGGTTCAGATCCTGGTGTTGCGTGCTGACGCGCGCGTATCCGTAGATATATCCACTCACAGTTCTAACCCCCCTTTTTAACTCTCATTGTATCACAAAGGGTGATTAAAGATACATAGATTTTGATACAACTTTTGAGACTAAAAAAGAGTGCTTTTAGAGAAAAAAGAATCGCTTCTCAAAACAGTCTCATAATCGATTGTTTTTGATACAAACGAAATTAAATACCATAGAAAAAAATATCTTCCCAATATTGATTCTTTTAATTTGTTTCTATAGTAAAATTAGTTTAATAAACATTAATAGGATAGAGATATAAAGTGTTTTGCTCGTTGGTAAAACGAGATATTGAAAGGAGGAAAACAAATGAATCGTCTAAAAAAAGAGATGAACGAAACAGAAATACGTACAAATTTCATTACACCAGCTATCGTCCATGCAGGATGGGACAAATTGCAACAAATCCGGGAAGAGTTTAGAATTACTGACGGCCGTATCATTACACGGGGGAAATTGGTTACACGTGCAAATCCTAAATTTGCTGACTATGTCCTAAACCACATTTCAAATATCCCATTAGCCGTGGTAGAGGCAAAAGATAACAAGCATACAGTGGCGGCAGGATTGCAACAAGGAATGGGCTATGCCCGCCAATTGGATATTCCTTTTGTTTATTCCAGTAACGGAGACGGATTTATAGAGTATGATTTCTTCACTGGAGAAGAACGCGAATTACGTCTACAGGATTTCCCATCGCCCGAAGAGTTGTGGCAACGGTATCGTGTAGGAAAAGGATTCGCAGACAGTCCAGATAAAGAAGCCCTTATAACAGAAAAGTATCATTACGTAAAGGGGGACAAAACCCCACGCTATTACCAACGAATCGCGGTTAACCGAACGATTGAGGCAATAGCAGAAGGTAAAAAGCGTATGCTATTGGTTATGGCAACCGGTACAGGAAAGACTTATACGGCTTTTCAAATTATTTGGCGAGCATGGAAAGCCGGTAAGGTGAAAAAGATTTTATATCTAGCGGATCGAAACATCTTGATTGACCAAACTATGGCTAATGACTTTGGCCCTTTAGCAGATGTTATGACAAAAATTGAGAAACGAAAAATGGATAGTTCGTTTGAAATATACATGTCATTGTATCAACAATTGTCTGGTGAAGATGGAACTGAAGCATTTAAAGAGTTCTCCCCTGATTTTTTTGACATGATAATTGTAGATGAAGCTCATCGTGGTAGTGCACGTGAAGAATCTAATTGGCGGAAGATACTCACTTATTTTGACTCAGCGATTCAATTAGGGATGACAGCAACTCCTAAAAAAGATGACAATGTTGATACCTTTGATTACTTTGGAAATCCAATTTATACTTATTCTTTGAAACAAGGGATTGATGATGGATTCCTAGCACCTTATAAAATTGTACGTGTGTCCATGGATAAAGATCTGGAAGGATATCGTCCAGAAAAAGGGGAGACAGATATTCATGGATTAGAAATTGCAGACCGCATATATAATGGGAAAGATTTTGATCGAAATATGATTTTGGAGGCACGAACTAAATTAGTAGCCAAACGCTTGACGGAATATTTGAAAAAAAATGATCGTATGGCTAAAACAATCATCTTTTGTGTGGATATTGAACATGCGGAACGCATGCGTAAAGAGCTTGTTGCATTGAATGAAGACATGATGCAAAAAGATTCCCGTTATATCATGAAAATGACAGGCGATGACATTGAAGGGTTAGCTCAATTGGATAATTTTATTGATGTAAATAGTCCTTATCCAGCCATTGTGACAACTAGTAAACTCTTAACAACAGGGGTAGACGCGAAGACCGTTCAACTTATCGTATTGGATGCTAACATTGGTTCTGTGACCGAATTCAAGCAAATAATTGGTAGAGGCACTCGTTTGCGTACCGATGTAGGAAAGTATTATTTCACTATAATGGACTTCCGTAATGCAACCAACCTATTTGCAGATCCAAATTTTGATGGACCTGCAGAATCAATTGTTGATGTGACTGATGGCGATGAAATGCCTGACAACGACCAAGATATGGGTAACGAGGGTGAAATCGCTGATGATGAAATCATTTTGACAGATGGTGAAGAGGGAGCGGATAGTGAAAAAGGAGATTTTGGAAACGTTCCACCTACACCACCTGGAGAAAGAGAAGGACAGGTTAAATACTACGTAAACCATGTTCCTGTACGCGTTTTAAACGAGACAGTTTATTATTATGATAAAGACGGGAAAATTGTTGCGGAAGGTATGCGTGAATACAATAAGAAAGCCATCCAATCAGAATTTTCGACCATGGATGACTTCATCAAACGTTGGTCCGAAGAAGAACGAAAAGATGTTATCATTCAGGAACTTTTGGAGAAAGGCGTTTTAATGGAGGAATTAGAAGAGGAGTTTGGTTTGGATTATGATGCCTTTGATCTCATTCTTCATGTAGCATATGGTCAAAAGATGATGACGCGCTCGGAACGTGCGCAGCGTGTAAAGAAATCCGAAAAGTTAGCTAATTATTCCGGGATCTCCAGAGAAGTAATTGATGCATTGATCCAAAAATACCAAGATACGGGTTACAATGATTTTGATGATATTCATGTGTTAAAATTAGATCCACTGAATCAGTTTGGAAACCCTATGAGTATTGCGCGATCTTTTGGTGGAAAGGATTCTTTTATTGAAACAATGCGGGAGTTAGAAGATTCTCTTTATGCTTAGTAAAATTTGGAATAGTTCTATTAGAGCTATTCCGTTTCTTAATTGTTCTGCTACTACTTAAAAAGTATTGTAGTGTAAAAAATATAGCAAGAATTAAAGGAGCAGTAACATGACAATTGAAAATTTAGTAAAACGAATTCAAGATATTATGCGACAAGATGCGGGTGTGGATGGAGATGCACAACGTATCTCTCAATTGGTTTGGTTGTTATTCTTAAAAGTCTATGATGCCAAAGAGGAAGAATGGGAATTTATGGATGAAAATTATGAGTCTATTATTCCAGATGAGCTAAAGTGGCGATCATGGGCACCAGATAACAAAGATGGAAAAGCGCTAACAGGTGCGTCCTTGTTGGATTTCGTAAATAATCAACTATTTCCAACGTTAAAGGATTTAGAGGTAGATGAATACACGCCGCAGCGGGCAGCAATCGTTAAGACTATATTTGAAGATGCTTATAACTACATGCGTGAAGGGGTTTTGTTGCGCCAAGTTATAAATGTTTTAAATGAAGTAGATTTCAACGATTATCAAGAACGCCATGCGTTTAATGATGTCTATGAAACATTCCTAAAGAGTTTGCAAAGTGCAGGGAGTTCGGGGGAATTTTATACGAGTCGTGTGCTGACAGAGTTTATTGTTGAAGTATTGGACCCACAAATCGGAGAAGTATTTGCAGACTATGCCGCCGGAACGGGTGGGTTCTTGACGAGTGCATTGGAGCATTTGCGAGAACAAGAAGAAACACCGGAAGATAGAGAAACTATCAATAAAAGCATTGTTGGTATTGAAAAAAAAGGTCTGCCATATATGCTTGCGATGACGAATCTCATTCTGCATGACATTGATGAACCCGGTATTAAACGTGGAAACTCCTTGGCAGAGAACGTACGTGAAGTATCTGATAAGGATAAAGTGGACGTTTTTGCTATGAATCCGCCATATGGTGGTGTTGAAGGACCTGGTATTCAAGCAAACTTCCCCAATGATATGCAGACCAAAGAAACAGCTGACCTGTTTATGGCGATGATGATGTTCTATTTGAAAAAAAACGGCCGTGCAGGGGTTATCCTACCAGATGGTTTCTTATTTGGGACAGATGGGGCAAAGATTAATATCAAGAAAAAACTATTAAGAGAATTTAACTTACACACGATTGTGCGTCTTCCAGCGGGCGTATTTGCTCCATATACGCCTATTAAAACAAACGTATTATTCTTTGAAAACAAAGGCACCACGGAGAAAATTAACTTTTATGAAATCCCATTACCTGACGGATTGAAAAATGGTTTTACTAAAACTCGTCCATTCCTTAAGAAACACATCGAAGGAGCACGTGAATGGTACTTGAACCGCGGAAATGGAGACGAAAATGCTTATTCAGTAACCATTGAAGAAATAGAAAAACGTAACTTTAACATTGATATTCGCAATCCTTTAAACATTAAAGAAGAAGAGACTTTTACGTTAGATGAACTCATGATTGACTTGAAAGGAAAAGCACTTGAAATAGAAAGTTTATTAGGAGAACTGTCTACCGTTTTGAAAGGAGGAGAGTAAATGCCAGATACAGTAGCGTTAATGCGAAAACGCGTGTTAGATATGGCGGTGAGAGGGGAATTAGTGGATCAGCGTCCTGAAGAAGGAACGTCGGAAAAACTTATCTTATCTTTCAAGAAAGAAAACAAACTAAAAGAAATAGACAAAGATGATATACCCTACACTATTCCCAAATCTTGGATATGGACAGATTTTGAAAGTATTATAAAAAATATAGGAACTAAAAATAATCAAATAAAATCGAAAGAGATTGAGAATACAGGAGCTATTCCAGTAGTAAGTCAAGGAAAAGAGTACATTGATGGTTTCTCGAATCAAGTGGATAAGTCAATCTATCCAAAAAAACCAGTAATACTGTTTGGTGATCACACTCGTAATGTGAAGTATATTGATTTTGAGTTTATTATTGGAGCTGATGGGACTAAGGTGTTTGAATCTTTGTTGGCTGATCCTAAGTATCTTTTTAGATGGGTTCAACATGCTTCCTTATTAATTGAAAATAGAGGGTACAGCCGACACTACTCTTTATTGAAGAAAAAGCCTGTTCCAATACCACCACTCGGTGAACAAGAACGCATTGTCGCTAAAATAGAAGAAATTTTCTCGGTCATTGATCAAATTGGGGAACGAAAAGCAGAGGCATTGACGATTATAAACAATATACGTCAAACTGCCTTACAGAATGCCATTATGGGTGTCTTGGTCGAGCAGAATGAAACTGATGAATCAGCCTCCATTCTGTATGACAAAATACAGGCAGAGAAAGAACAATTAGTAAAAGAGAAAAAGATTAAAAAAGAGAAACCATTGCCAGATATAGACCCCGATGAAGTTCCGTTTGAGATACCAGATAGTTGGAAGTGGGTAAGATTAGGTGAAGTTTCTACTTTACTTAATGGCGATAGAGGTAAAAATTATCCTGGGAAAAGATACTGGGTTGATGAAGGAATTCCATTCATAAATGCTGGTACCCTTAATAGTCAATATTTATCAATGGATAATATGAACTTCATCCCTGAAGAGAGATTTGAATTACTAAGTAATGGTTTCGTTGAAAAAAATGATATTATTTATTGCCTTAGAGGCTCACTTGGAAAAGTCTCAATTAATAGAGATTTCGACAAAGGTGCTATTGCCTCATCTGTTGTAATCATTAGAAGTATCGGAAATATCAATGTAGAATATTTATATTATCTATTTGTTTCTGACTATGCAAAAGACCTAATTCAGAAGGTTGATTCAGGTACGGCACAGCCTAACCTATCTGCGTTAAATGTTTCAAAATATGTCATTCCACTCCCTCCTCTCTCTGAGCAACACTATATCGTCGAAAAGATTGATGAAATTATGGCTATTTGTGATCAAATGGAAGCAATATTCGATGGAACTTCTGAAGCAAATGAAGCTTTAGAAATAGCAGAATAACAAAAAACGAAAACCCTCCATAATGTAGAGGGTTTTCGTTTTGCATAAAAGCAGCAATCATATTCTTAATGAACCGTTACATTGGTATAGCTTTCAATAACAAATTTAATCATTCATGCTCAATTCGTTCATTATCCATATTTCTAAAAGCCTGCATACGTTTCTGTTCTTTCTCCAAGGTTTCCTTTGCGAACTGAACAAAGCCATCTACATCTTGATTCCCCAAAAACTCGATATACTGAGCTTTGCTTTCTTTCTCAATAATAAGTGGAGGAAATCCTTCTTGTAATAAAGAATACACCATAATCATTCGCCCTGTTCGGCCATTTCCATCTGAGAAATGATGGATTCGTTCAAACTGGATATGTGTTCCCAAAATTATTCATAGTTTATCATCGTTCGTTTTAGCGTTATCTAACCTATACTGCAGATTATCAACTAGCAGTGCTACAAGAGCAGGCCTTTCAGACGAGTAGCGGTTTGGAACTCGGCCCTATAATCATGTTTTCGATTTTTTTAACTGTGCTTTATCGTTCTGCAAGCGATCCGTTAAATCAGCATGAATCTCTTTAATAATTGCTACAGATAGTAGTTCTTTATTGATCAAATGACTAGTAATGTAATCAATAGCTTGTTTATGATTTTCAATCCCATAAAATTCTCTGACCGTTGCCCCGAACTGGTGGGTAAAGTTCCATTGACAATAATATAAACGGTAGCTGGTAGAGAAATAGTGTTGCCTTCTATCCCTTATGAATGATGGCCTAAGCAAACTAGAATATCATCTAAATAATCTTTTGAAAATGTATCTAAGGTAGTTTTCATGCATGAACTCTCCTTCCTCACAAGGAAAATACACAAAAGTATACTGGTACACTTTTGTGTATCTATTCACCACTATGCTAGTATACCGGTGAATAGACATAATTATTCAGCTTATTTTTTCGCAAGGTCAAAAAGGTGTTCATACATTTGAT